>JBDUXZ010000001.1 GCA_039944855.1 Rhodothermales bacterium
GGCCGGGGCGCTCACGGCGTCCGGCCCCGCTGGCGGGGTGCTCCGCTTCATCGGCTTCGACGGGACGCTCCGGGTGACGGGCGGCGGCGGGGTCACGGTCGCGGGTGGGACGCTCGACATCGAGAGCGCGCTCGACAACGCCGGAGAGCTGAGCGTTGAGTCCTCCGCTATGCTAAGCCTCGAAGGGGTATTGGCGAACAGCGGCACACTCGGAGGCTCCGGCACGCTCACGGTCAGCAACGCTACGCTGTTCACAAACACCGGCACCGTCGCACCTGGACTTAGCGCTGCTGTCGCTATTCTCCCCGTCGGCATCCCATCGGGCTCGCTGCCCTTCGGCCCTGACGGAAGGTTGGAGGTCGAACTCGGCGGCCTGGAGCCGGGCACGGGCTACGACCGCCTCGCCGTCGGTGGAGCCGTCGCGCTTGGCGGCGAGCTCGCCCTCTCGGTCCTCGATGGGTTTACCCCGGAGCTGGGCCAGACCTTCGAGGTGCTGACGTTTACCTCGAGCACGGGCGATTTCGACGCCTACACCGGGACCAGCCTCGGCAACGGGACCGGCCTGGCCCCGTCATTTACCGAGACGTCGCTCGTCCTCACCGTCGTACCGGACGGCAACAATCCCCCCATCGCCAACGCTGATACGGCTTCTACGCCGGCAGGCGTCCCGGTCCTCATCGACGTGCTCGCGAATGACACCGATCCCGACGGCGATGCGCTCCTACTTGCGGGCGTGCGGCCCCCTGCGAACGGGACGGCTGAAGTCGCGGACGACGCGGTCCGCTATACGCCGAGCGCCGGGTTCGCCGGCACCGACAGCTTCACGTACACTGTCAGCGATGGGAATGGCGGAGCGGACACGGATACCGTCACCGTCACCGTTATTCCTGCGCCGAATGTGCCGCCCGTCGCCGTGGACGACGCGGCGGCCGTCGCGGTAAACGGGACCGTCCTCATCGATGTGCTCGCGAATGACAGCGATGAGGACGGCGACGCGCTCGTGCTTGAGGGCGTTGAGCCTCCCGTGAACGGGACGGGCGAAGTAGCGGACGGTGAGGTTCGGTACACGCCCAACAGCGGGTTCGAAGGCACGGACTCCTTCACCTACGCCGTAGGCGATGGGAACGGCGGCTTCGACGTGGCAACCGTCACGGTCGTGGTTACCGATTTGCCGTACGTGCTCACCGGCCCCGAGCCCGGAGCGCAGATGGGGGTGGACGACGACATCGAGATCTACGTGGGCCAGGTCCCGGTGTTCATCGACAACAACGGCTTCGCTGGGCTGTTCGGCCCCCTCGCTTTTGAGGCGCAGCCAGGAGACAGCCTCCGCGTGGTTGCGATAGACAGAGGAATATGCCAGGGCCTCACCCCTTTCTATCTGACCGTCGTCGCAACGGGAGAGCAGGTCGCGCTGGACAGCGTCGGCGTCAACTACCAGACGGGCTGCATCAGCGGCCCCACGATCTTCTACGACAGCACGTTCGTTCTGCCCTCCGACCCGGCCGGGAATACCCCGCCCGTCGCCGTGGCTGACACGGCGGCGGTGGCGGCGAATGGGTCAGTCCTCATCGACGTGCTCGCCAACGATTTCGACCTCGACGGCGACACCCTCGACCTCTTCGATACGTCGGGTCCGGGCAACGGTACCGCCGAACCCGAAGGCGAGATGGTTCGCTACACGCCGAACGCCGGCTTCGTCGGCACCGACAGCTTCACGTATGTCGTCGGTGACGGAAACGGCGGGATAGGCATGGGGATGGTGACGGTCACGGTCAGCTCCGCCGCCAACACTCCGCCCGTCGCCGTGGACGACGCAGCGGAGACGCAGGCGGCCGTGACCGTATTCATCGACGTGCTCGCCAACGACTCCGACGCCGACGGCGACACGCTACGGATCGAGGGCTTCACTTTGCCTGAGAACGGGACGGCCGTGGTGGCGGGCGGGCTGTTTCGCTACGCCCCCCGTGCCGGGTTCGTAGGCACCGACAGCTTCTTCTACACCGTGGGCGACGGGAACGGCGGGCTTGACGAGGCCACCGTCACGGTCACCGTCACGGAGGGGAGCGGCCCCGTGCCCGGCACGTGCACCCCGGGCCTCGCCTCCGCCGACCTCGCCGTCAACGACGTCAGCGCCCGGCTCTACACGACGGGAAGCCTGTTCTACGACGAGGGTTCGGGCGGGCAGTACCTCGTCCCGCAGGCGAGCGGGATCGCGCCGATCTTCGCCGCCGGCGTCTGGATCGGCGGGCAGGTCGGCGGGGAGCTGCGGACGGCCGCGTCCACGTACGCCTCCGGCGTGGCCGACCCGGAGTTCTGGCCCGGCCCGCTCGGCGACGACGGCCGCCCCGTGGACCCCGACGACTGCGCCGCCTTCGACCGGATCTACAGCGTCGACCGGAGCGCCATCACGGCGTACGAGTCCACGGGCGTCGCGAGCGACGACCTCGCGGGCTGGCCCGTCGGGCTGGGCGCCCCCGCCGTCGATGCCGACGGCGCCCCCATCGCCGCGACGAGCCTCGACCAGACGCTCGACCTGGAGGCGGGGGAGCGGCCCGTGCTCTTCGGCAGCCGGGTCTCGTTCTGGGTGATGAACGATGTCGGGAACGTGCACACCTCGTCGGGCCGGCCGCCCATCGGGCTGGAGGTCCGCGCGCTGGCGTTCTCCTTCGACGATGCCGACGCCGCCCTCGATCAGTCCACGCTCTACCGCTACGAGCTCGTGAACAAAGGCGGCGCACCGCTCGAGGAGGCCCGCTTCAGCCTCTTCCTCGACCCCGACGTCGGCGGCGCGCTCGACGACTACGTGGGGAGCGACCCGGCGCGCGGGCTCGGCTTCGCTTACAACGCCGACGCCGACGACGACCTGTACGGCTCGCCCCCGCCCGCCGTCGGCGTGGACCTCTTCCAGGGGACGGGTTCCTTCGCGTACTACAGCAACGACGTCGGCGCGGCGACGGGGGACCCGACGTTCGGCGTGGGCGCGACGTACTACAACTACATGCGCGGGGTCTGGAGCGACGGCACGCCCATCACCGAGGGCGGCACGGGCTATCGCTCCGGCGGCCCCGTGACTCCGTACGCCTTCCCCGGCGACCCCGAGGGCGAGGCGTTCTGGAGCGAGGTCAACGCCGACGGTGCAGGCGGTGACACCCCGCCCGACGACCGGCGGTTCGTGCTCTCCGCCCCGTCGTTCGCCCTTGCCCCCGGTGCCTCGCAGACGTTCGACTTCGCGATCCTCTTCGCGACGGGCGCCGACCACCTCAACAGCGTCACGGCGCTGAAGCAAGCGTCGGACCGGCTCCAGGCCCTCTACGACACGGGCGACCTCTACCGGGAGGCGAGCGAGGAGGCGAGCGTAGAGGTGGTCGCGCCGCCCCAGACCGCGGCCGGGAGTGGGTTCTCCGTCGGCGTGGCCGTCACAGGGTTCGTCCCCACGGTGGCCGAGCTGCGGTACCGCCCCGTCGGGGCGACGGGGTACGGGAGCACGCCGCTCACCGTGAGCGGCGACGGGTACGAGGGCGCCATCCCGAACGCGGCCGTCACCCTCCGCGGTGTCGAGTACTACGTGTTCCTCTCGAATGGGGCGCGGACGATCACCTTCCCCGCCGACGAGCCCGAGACGAACCCGCTCCGCGTCCGCGTCGGCGTCGCGCAGCAGGCGTCGAGCGTCATGCTGCCGGGCGATGCCAGCGCCGTCACCGCCTACCGTATGGTGTCGGTGCCGCTTGTGCTCGACGACCCCTCGCCCCTTGCCGTCTTCGGCGACGATTACGGCGACTACGGCCCGACCTCGTGGCGGCTCCTGCGCTACCTCCCCCTCGCCGAGCGCTACGCCGAGTTCCCCGATCTCAACGCTGCCGTCGTGCCCGGTGCCGCCTTCTGGCTCGCCGCCTACGCCGAGGCGTCGGGATCCTTCGACGTCGAGAACGGGCTCTCGGTCGATGCCTCCGAACCGGTGCTCCTCACGCTCGCGCCGGGGTGGAACCAGATCGGTACCCCCTTCGCGTTCCCCGTCGCGTGGGACGCCGTGCTCGGGAGCGAAACCGATGGCATTCAGACGCCCGACTTTTGGGACGGGACGCAGTACGTAGAACGAGCCGTGCTCGACCCGTGGGTAGGCTACTTCGTGCTCAACGGCACGGAGGAGACCGTCACGCTTCGGGTGCCGCCGACCGAGGCGGGCCAGACGCGCTCGGCGACGCGGCCCGCAGCGAAAGAGGGCGAGGAGGGCTACCGCCTCCGCCTCCTCGCCGAAGCGCGGGACCGCGGCCTCCGGGATACGCAGAACCTGCTCGGCTTCGCCGACGGTGCGGCCGAGGGACGTGACCGCCTCGACCGCGCCGAGCCGCCGCCGATCACGACGCACCTCCGGCTGAGCGCCGTCGAGGACGGCGTTCGCCTCGGCCGCAGCTTCCGCCCCGCCGGCACCGACGGCGCCGCCTGGGAACTCGAAGTCACCGCCACGCCGGATGTGCTCGACGCCGGGCCGCTCGCGGTCCGCGTCGCGCTCGAAGAAGTCGGCGGGCGGCCGGACGGCTACGACGTGCACGTGCTCGACCTCGACCGCGAGGTGCCGCTGACGCTGCTCGAAAGCGCCTTCGAGCTCACGCTCAGCGCCGCGCGCCCGGTGCAGCGGCTCCGCCTCATCGCCGGGACCGACGGCTTCGCCGACGCCGCACGGGGGGGCATCTCCCTCGCCCCCGTCGCCTTCGCCCTCGCCCCGGCCTACCCCAACCCGTTCGCTGGCACGACCACGCTCGCCTACGAGCTCCCCGAGCCGGCCGACGTCACGCTCGACGTGTTCGACCTCCTCGGCCGCCGCGTGGCCGTCCTCGCCGACGGGGTGCAGGAGGCGGGGCGCTACACCGCGAGGTGGGACGGGACGGTGGCGGGGGCACCCGCGGCGAACGGGGTGTACGTCTACCGGCTCCGCGCCGGGGGCTTCACCGCCTCGCACAAGATGGTCCTCCTCCGCTAGCCGGCATCCCGTCCGCGCTCCGACCGGGCTCTCTCCTCTGAAACCGTGCTCCCGATGAATCGACTTCCGATGAACCGGCTCTGTCTCGTCCTCTTCCTCACGCTTCCGTTCGCGGCACCGCAGGCGCAGGTGGTCCCGTCCGGCGGGGAGGGCTCGCTCTACATCGGGAGCCAGCGGCCGCCGGTCCGGATCACGACGGTGGGGACGTTCCAGCGCTACAGCGGCGCCCTCGCCGACGATGCGGACGAGGTCGAAGTGGCGGCGTTCTCGACGCCGTTCACCATCTTCGCTCCCGTCGCGCGCAACCTCGCGCTTAGCCTGCGCACGAGCTACACCTCGGTGGAGGGAAACGACCTCGCGGGGGTGAGCGGGCTGACGGACACGCAGGCCACGCTCAGCTACTTCCGGCCGCTCGGGCCGGGGAGCGCCGTCGTGAGCGCGAGCGCGAACCTCCCGAGCGGGACGACGGAGCTGAAGCCGGACGAGGCGGCGACGGCCTTCCTCGTGGGGCAGAACTTCTACGGCTTCCGGCTGCCGAGCCTCGGGCAGGGCCTCAACGCCGCCGCCGGGCTGACCTATGCCTTCCCCCTCGGCGAGGCCGTCGTGGTCGGGCTCGGCGCGGCGTACCAGGTCCGCGGCGCTTACGCCCCGACCGTGGGCGCCGACGATTACGACCCCGGCGACGAGCTCCTCCTCACGGGCGGGTTCGACTACGGCCTCGGGCCGGCCTCGTCGCTCGCGCTCGACGTGACGTACGCGATCTACGGCGCCGACGCCTCCGGCGACCTCGCGTTCGAAAGCGGGAACGCGCTTTCCGTCACGACGAAGTGGACGGGCGAGGTCGGCCGCCGCCGGGCGAGCCTGCTCGGGCGCTTCCGCTCGAAGGGGGGGACCGAAGTGGCGGAGGATCCCGGGGTCCGGCTCGGGCAGGACCCGGTGATCCCGACGCAGGGGCGGGTGCTCGGGGACGTCCAGCTCGTCGGCGGGGGGCGGCTCGGGCTCGGGGTGTTCGCCCAGGGTCGGTTCTACGCTGCGAGCGACCTGTTCACCGAAAAGGTGGTCTTCGACGTCGGCGCGGCGCCGTCCTTCCGGGTGCTGCCGAACGCGACGCTCCTCACGCGGTTCGCTGTGACGTTCGGGGACCTCGCCGGGTTCGAGGCCAGCGGTGGGCTGTCCTGGGAGCTGTGAGTTCTGAGAGCTAGGCCGAGAATCATGGCTTTGGAAGGAATCCCTCTCCATAGCTGATCAGCAGGCCCCCGACGCCGCCGTGCAGGGCGGGCCGTTGCGCCCGCCTCGGCCGAGGCCGTCGCCCGCGCCTTCCAAGACGCCCGCCGCACGGACATCACCGCGCTGCTCGAGACGCTCGTCGAACTCGGCCAGGCGCGCGCCACCGAGGCCCGGAGTGAACACAATGAACGACCGCAAGCGTGGCGAGGGGTCCAAGCGGGGGATCCCGCTCCGCTCACCGCACGATCCGCTCACCGCACGAGGAGCACGCGGCGCGTTGCGGCGGCGGCGTCCGTGGAGAGGCGGACGAGGTAGGTCCCGCTCGGGAGCCCAGCCGCGTCCCAGCGGACCTCGTGGTGGCCGGCGGGCTGGAGCCCGCTCAGGAGACGGGCCACGCGGCGGCCGAGCACGTCGTAGACCGTCAGCTCTACATCCGCGGGCGCGGGGAGCGCGACGCCGAACGTCGTCGCCTCGCGGAACGGGTTGGGGTAGGCCGCCTCCAGCGCGAAGGCGAGTGGGAGCATGGCATCACCTTCGGACGGCACGTCGACGCCGACGCCGAAGCGGCCCTCCGCCGCCGGGCCGCCGTTGTAAGCGGTGTCCACGGCGCGGACGCGCCATGTGTAGACGCCCTCGGGGAGCCCGCTCAGCGTCCATTCCGTCGCGGCGCGGATGGTGCCCGGCTCGGGCAGGCGGCGCGGCGTGGCGACGGGGACGCCGTCGCGGTAGAGCTCAAGGTCGTAGGTCAGCGCGGAGGCGGGCGTGCTGTCGTCCGTCGCCGGGTTCCACGCGAGCGTGACGGTGCCCGTCTCGTCGTCGACGGTCGCCTGCATCCCGGAAGGCCGGGTCGGCGCGGCGTTCGAGCCCGTAGCGTCGTAGCGGTAGAGGTGCATCTGCGCCTCGACGAGGCCGTTCCCGCCGGGCACCCAGTAGTCGCCCGCGATGAAGTAGTCGAGGTCGCCCTCGCCGTCGATGTCGAGCCAGGAGAACGTGCCGCCGCGCGTGCCGGACGAGCGGGGCGCGGGGAGGTCGTCGCCGGCGTCGGTGAACGTGCCGTTGTCGTTGACGTAGATCCGGGCGCGGCCTTCGATCTGCCCGGTGCCGGGGTTGTGCGTGCCGGTGAGGAGGATGTCGATGTCGCCGTCCGAGTCGTAGTCGGCCCACGTCGCGGCGGTGAAGTCGAACCAGCCCTCGCACGGGATGCACTCGATGACGTCGAACGGGGTGAAAACGTCGGCGTCGTTCTCGTAGATGCGGAGGGCGCGGTGCGTGAACGTCCCGTCCTTCTCGCCGAGGTTGCCGGCGATGAGGAAGTCGTAGTCGCCGTCGTTATCGTAGTCGCCCCACTGCGCCTCGCCGTGCTCGATCGTGAGGTCGCCGAGCACGTTCTCGCCGACGAACACGCCGCCGCCGTCGTTGCGGTAGCGGCGGATGAAGCCGTTCGGGGTGAGCGGGGCGAGGTGGACGAGGAGGAGGTCGAGGTCACCATCGGCGTCATAGTCGGCCCAGAGGCTCTGCGCGTGACGGGTGGGGGCGAACGTCGAGTCGGTCTCGGTGAACGTGAACCCGCCCGCGCCGTCAGGGCCGTCATTGCGGAGGAGCGCCGTGCGGTGGCGGAACGAGCCGGAGTCGTAAACGGAGGGGAGGAGGAGGTCGGGGTCGCCGTCGTTGTCGTAGTCGGCGAGCGTGATCGACTGGAGGTCGAAGTCGGCCTGGTCGTTGTCCTCGTAGTAGCCCGGCAGGCCAGAATCGGTGGCGACGAGCGTGCCGCCGTCGTTCCGGTAGATCACCGTCTCGCCGTCGGTGCCGACGACGAGGTCCTGGTCGCCGTCCCCGTCGAGGTCGCCCCACGCGAGGTCGGACGCGCCCGTCGTGAGGTCCCCGAGGGGCACGTCGATGTACTCGAAGTCCCACGCTTCGGGCGAGGCCTCGCCGTCGTTGCGGAGGAGCACGAGCCGCTCCACCACGCTCTCGCCGTAGACGACGTAGAAGCCGAGCACGGCGATGTCGAGGTCGCCGTCGCCGTCGTAGTCGGCGGGGGCCGTTGTCGCCACCCAGAAGTCCTCGTCCTGGGGCGTCACGAAGAGCGGGTCGAGTGGGGTGACCTCGGTGAAGTCACCGAAGGTGCCCCCCGGGCCGGACTGGACGACGATGACCCGGCCGCCCTGGCCCGTCGCGCCGACGTCGTCGGTGACGGTCAGGCGGACGATGTAGGTGTCGGCCTCGACGAAGGTATGCGTGGGGTTCTGCTCCGTCGAGGTGGAGTCGGGCGTGCTATCCCCGAAGTCCCAGAACCAGTCGACGACGGTGCCGTCGGGATCGGTGCTGGTGTCGGTGAACGTGACGGTGAACCCCGTGGCTTCGAACTCGAAGGACGCCACGGGCGGCCGGTTGAGTGGGGGCGGGGGCGGGCCCGTGAAGTGCTCGATGGCGCCCTGCCACCCCACCACCCACGCGTCTCCCGCCGGCGTGGCGGCGATCGCCGAGAACGAACTGAGCGCTCCTTGCCCGATCTCGAGCACGGCCCAGGTCTGGCCGCCCGTGGCCGAGTAGTAAACAGTATCGTCGTTTGTGCTGACCCACAGTTCGTCGGGGCCGAGGAGGTAGACGTCGGTGAGTTGGACGTCGGTATCGGCCGGGATCGGTAGGATGTCCCACGACACGCCCCCGTCCTCGCTGCGCGCGGCGTAGCCGTACCAGCCCACGGCGTACCCTACGTTCTCATCGGCGAAGTCCATGTCGCGGATCTGCTGGCTGGTGCTCGTCGGGAGCTCGCCCTGCGTCCACGTCGCGCCGCCGTCATGGCTGTAGTAGTAGCGCCCGCTCGTGTTGGCGGCCCAGCCATGCGTGCCCTCGATATCCACGGCGACGTACGCCCCTCCGAACCCCGGCACGGGCGTCCACGTCGCGCCGCCGTCGGTGGTGTGGAAGAGGGCCCGGCCGATGGCGCCCGACCCGATCACCCACCCGTCGAGCTCCGACGTGAAGTGGACGTCGGAGGCGTCGAGGTTGGCAGGCGCAGCGGCGGCCGCGTTCCACGACGCGCCTCCGTCGGCGCTCTGGTAGACGAGCCCGTCCTCGTCGACGGTGGCGACGCGCTCGCTGTCGACGGCCTGGACGGCCACCAGGTCCAGCGATGTGAACGGCGCGACCTGCCGCCACGGCGCGTCTCCCGTCTTGGTCAGTACAACTCCGTTATCCCCGACGGTGATCAGGCGGCCATCGGCGAAGCGGTCCACGTCGGCGAGGTGGGAGCCGGTGCCGCTGCTGATCTGCGTCCAACTGGCCCCGCCGTCGGTGGTCTTGATGACGAAGCCGTTCCCGTACCCGAAGTAGCCTGTCTGTGCATCGGCGAACGCGGGCCGGCCGCCGTTGAAGAAGGTCGGCCGGGGGCCGAGGGATGCGAACGACTGTGTCCACGTCTGCCCGGCGTCGGTAGAATAGTGCATGCTGCCCTGGAGGTCACTCGCAACGACGGCCGGCACGGCCGGCACGGCGAACCCACCGACGCCCTGCGGGATCACCTCGCCGAGGTCGGTCCACGACTGGCCGCCGTCGGCAGAGCGGAGGACGCGGTCGTCGTAGTTCTGGAACGGGCCGGTCCGTCCCCAGGCCAGCACCACGTCGGAGGTGACGGCCTGAAGCCGGGTACGGCCGAGGGCCGTAGTCCCGACGGCCGTCCACGTCTGGCCGCCGTCTACGGAGCGGAGGAACGCGTCTTCGGCGATGGCCACGGCGGTGGTGGCGTCGAGGAACGTGACGGCGCTCACGGTGTCCGCATAGACCTGCGAGAAGGTGTCCCCGCCGTCGGCCGTGCGGTAGAGGCCCGCTGTCGAGACCCCGAGCCCTGTCTGGCCGTCGGCGAAGTCGAAGGCGACGATCGCATGCGGGGCGTCCTCCCACGAGAGGCCCCCGTCCCGGCTGATCCATGCTTCGCCGTTGGTCGAGGCGAAGCCGAAGCTCGGCGAGTAGAACGCCATGAAGTAGGTCGAGCCCAGCACGGGGAGTTCCTCCCACGTCGTGCCGCCGTCGGTGGTCCGGTAGTTCCGGTTGCCGTAGGCCCAGCCGAGCTGGCTGTCCAGGAAGAAGACGCCGTGGAGGGGGTCGTGGAGGTTGAAGGGGACGTCCCGCTGCGTCCAGGTCGCGCCGCCGTCGGCCGATTCAAAGAGGGCGCCTCCGTCATCGAACGAGTCGTCCGAGGTGGCGAGGAACACGCGTTGTGGGGTGGGAGCCCCTACCCCGCGTACGTCCAGGGCGGTAGGGATCGGACTCTCCGTGGTCCACTGCGCGAGGGCGTGCGGCCCGAGGAATACGCTGAGGAGGAGAACGAGGGTGGAGGGGGCGTAGAGGTGGCGCATGAGCGCGGGGGCCGGTGGCGAAGCGGAGGGGTTAGCTTTAGTACTCCAAATGGGATGCCGGGTTTTTATGAGGGCTCCAGCTTATGACCTACCAGGGGCCAGCCAGCAGGAGAAGAGGCCAGCCGGACCTCCGCTCGGGTGTGCACCGTGCGCACCCTGCGCATCCCATGCGCAGCGTGCAGAGAGGCGTGGTAGCGATGGGGGAGGGGCGGCCAGAGACGGGGCGCGGGATCGGCGAGCCAACCGGTTCGCCGATGAGGACATGGGAGCGTTCGCCCCAAAGACAGAAGGGCCCCGGTCGACGCTAACGTCGACCGGGGCCCTTCCAGGTACGCCCGAGAGGATTCGAACCTCTGGCCTCCAGAACCGGAATCTGGCGCTCTATCCAGCTGAGCTACGGGCGCGCTTGAGAATCCCAAGCTACGCACGGTCCGGCGGCGGAATCAACCGCGCCGGGGGGATAATCGGTGAACCCGGAGCCCGAGCTAGAGGGCGGGGAGCCGGGGCGGCATGGGATTTTCACGGACCCGCACCCGACGCGCAGCGTTCGCTCATTTCGTATCGCTCTCATTCTCCCCGCCTCGCATGCCCGTTACCGTGACCGCTGTCGAACCGGGCTCACTCGCCGATGACCTCGGCTGGGCCACCGGCGACCAGATCCTCGCCATCAACGGCGAGTCGGTTCAGGACGAGCTCGACCTCCGCTTCAAGGCGGCCGAGGAGCGCTTCGTCGTGAAGGTGCGGATGGCGGGCGGGCTCCGCGAGCAGTCGGTCTCGCGCGACCTCGACGAGCCGCTCGGCGCGGCGTTCGAGGAGTTCCGCATCAAGACCTGCGGCGACGACTGCGTGTTCTGCTTCGTCGACCAGAACCCCGTCGGGCTCCGCGACACGCTCTACTTCCGCGACGGCGACTTCCGCATGTCGTTCCTCTACGGGAACTACATCACGATGACGAACCTCCGTGACCGCGACATGCAGCGGATCGTGGAGCAGCGGCTGAGCCCGCTCTACATCTCGGTCCACTGCACGACGGACGAGATCCGCCGCCGCATGATGGGCCACCGCACGCAGCAGGACCGGCTGATGGAGAAGATGGATTTCCTCCGCCGCCGGGGCATCGACATGCACGCCCAGGTCGTCCTCGTCCCCGGCTTCAACGACGGCGACGCGCTCGTCAAAACCGTCGAGGATCTGTACGCTATGAACGACCGGATGCTGTCGCTCTCGATCGTGCCCGTCGGGCTGACGCGGCACCGGCGCGAGCTGACCGACCTTCGCACGCTCACGCAGGACGAGGCGCTAGCGCTCGTCGGACGGGTCGAGGCGTGGCAGGCGCGGTTCCGCGACGAGATCGGCCGCGGCTTCGTCTACCTCTCCGATGAGATGTACCTCCTCGCTGGGCTCGACTTCCCCGACGAGGACGACTACGACGGCTACCCGCTGATGGAGAACGGCGTCGGGATGAGCCGCGACTTCCTAAACGAGCTCGACTACCAGCGCGAATTCTTCCCGGCGTCGCTCCCCGAGCCGCGCCGGCTCACGCTCGTCTCCGGCACGCTGACGGCTCCGCTCCTCGAAGAGCGCATCGCGCCCGTCCTCCGCGAGGTTGAGAACCTGGACGTGGATGTCGTCACGGCGGAGAACACGCTCTTCGGGGACTCGGTGACGGTGAGCGGGCTGCTGAACTTCAAGAGCTTCCTCGCCGCGCTCCGGCCGCTCGCCGACGCGGGGCGGCTCGGCGACCTCGTCGTGCTTCCGCCGGACTGCGTTAATTTCGAGGGGCTCTTCCTCGACAACCGCGACGGCCAGAACACGCCTGACGATCTCTCGGCCGCCCTCGGCGGCGTGCCCGTCGAGGTGTTCGGCGGCGACTGGTCCGAGGTCATCGAACGGCTCGGCGACCTCGTCCCGTGCTGAGCACCGCGCGCGGCGCATGCGTGCTGCGGGCCGGCACGCGGCCTGCCTCTCTACCCCGACCCAGTCTCCATGTCTGACCCCTTCGTGCGCCGTCCCGACGAGGCCCCCGAGCCGGCGCCGGTTCCGCCTATCGTCGCCGCGCCGCTGCCCTACACGCCGGGCGAGTTCGTCGTCCTCCGAGACCCGTTGCCGGGAGCAGAGCCGATGCGGCTGAGCGGCGTGCTGGAGCGCCAGCGGTTCCACCCGTTGCTTACGGCGTTCCTGACGTTTGTCGGCGGCTTCGTGATTTACCAACTCGTCGGGACGGTCGTGATGCTCGTCGCGGCGATCCGGTCGATGGGAGGGGAGGCGCTGGATGTGGAGAGCGTGCTGGCGGCCGTGCAGACCGATGCGTTCGCGCTTTTTGGTGGCAACGCGATCGGGCAGGTCGCCGGGTTCCTCCTCTTCGTGCTCTTCATGACGTGGCTCCACACCCCGGACGTGGCTTCGTACCTCCGCGTGCGCCGGATCGATGGGGCGCAGCTCGGGCTAGCGGGCGTCGGCCTGCTGACGTTGCTGCCGCTCGTGTCGTGGCTCGGCGAGCTGAACGCACGGCTGCCCCTCCCCGAAGCGTGGCAGGCGTGGGATGAGCAGCAGTCCGCTCTGCTCGAACAGGTACTCGGCGCCGAGCTCAACGTGTTCTACGTCCTCCTCGTCGTCGCGCTGACGCCGGCGATCTGCGAAGAGGTGATGTTCCGGGGCTATCTGCAGCGGCAGGTCGAGCGGCGGCTCGGCGTCGTGTGGAGCATCGTGCTCGTCGGCCTCGTCTTCGGCATGTTCCACCTCCGCCCGACGCAGGTGCTGCCGCTCGCCACGCTCGGGATGTACCTCGGCTTCTCGGTGTGGGTGACGGGGAGCCTTTGGGCGGGTGTGCTGATCCACCTCATGAACAATGGCCTCGCCGTGATCGTGAGCGACTACGTCAGCCGGAGCCCGGACGTGGACGCGGTGGCGCTCGAATCTCTCGCGGTGCCGTGGTATCTTGCCATCGTGAGCGCGGCCGTCGTCGCCGGCGTCGCCTTCCTCATGCTGCGGCGTCGACAGGCCCTCCTCGCCGACTTCCCCGCGTGACCCGCTAGTCCCTTCTCCTCTTTCGCCTCTCCCGACCTGACCGCTATGGCTGACGATCCCCGCACGTACCAAGACTGGGTGGCCGTGTTCAACACCTCGACCGACTACGAGGCCGACCTCCTCCGCGACCGGCTCGACGCCGCCGGCATCGCCGCCGTCGTGCTCACGCAGCGCGACCACGCCTTCAACCTCAACGTCGGCGACCTCGCGCCCGTCCGCGTGATGGTGCGGCCCGAGGACGTCGGCGCGGCGCAGGAGGTCATCAACGAGAAGCCGTTCACGGACGAGGAACTCACCGAGGCCGCGATGAACGCGGACCCCGACAGCGAGGACGCCCACACCGCCGACGAGGAGGGCATGCTCGACTCCGGCCCCGATGCCATCCGCTTCTCCGCCCCCGACGACGACGACCCGGTGAAGCGGTAAGAGGTTGCTGGTTTGGGGTTCGGGGTTGTGAGTCCTGCATCGACCCCCTCGTAACCTCGAACCCCCCAACTCCCCACCCCCGACCTCGCATGAGCAACCTCACACAGCGCGTCCTGACGGCCCTCATCGGGGCTCCGCTGGTCGTGGGGGTGGTCTACCTCGGGGGGTGGTTCTTCGGCGGGCTGATGCTGCTCGTCGGGCTGTTGGCGCAGCGCGAGTTCTACGGGCTGGCCGAGGCGGCGGGCATCCGCCCGCTGAAGAGCGTCGGCCTCGTCGTGGGGGGGCTGCTGATCGTGCGGTCGCTCGTCCCGCTCGCCGTCCCGCTCGCCGTCCTCGGACTGATCGTCGTCCTCGTGGCCGAGCTCTACCGCCGGCTCGACGGGCCGATCCCGAACGTCACGGCGACGGTCTTCGGCGCGATCTACCCCGCGCTCCTCGTCGGCTACTTCGTCGACCTCCGCGTGCTCGGGGCGACGGGCGGGCTCGGCGACATGGGCGCGTTCTGGCTCACCGTCGTCGTCGTCGTGGCAATCTGGGCGTCGGACACGTTCGCGTACTTCACCGGCCGCGCGTTCGGCTCGCACCCGCTCTTCCCGCGCATCTCGCCGAAGAAGACGATCGAGGGCTCGGTCGGCGGTGTCGTCGGGGCGATCGTGGTCGTCGTCGCGTTCAAGCTCTTCCTCGTCCCGTTCCTGACGTGGGGCGACGCCGCGTTCGTTGGCCTCGTCTGCGGGGCGTTCGGGCAGCTCGGCGACCTCGTCGAGAGCCTGCTCAAGCGGTCAGTCGGGGTGAAGGACTCGGGCCACTACCTCCCCGGCCACGGCGGAATGCTGGATCGGATCGACGCGATGCTCGTCGCGATCCCCGTCGTGGTGTTGTATTTCGATTACGTCCGTGGCGTGTGGTGATGCGGGGCCGGATGCGCGGGGCCGCGGGCGGTCCGTGACGGAACGGTGGCAGAGGGGGTCGGTATAATGGCGCCGACCGAAATCCGCCCAGGCACCCGGCTCCATGTTGACCCCGAGACACCGTCCCAAAGCCCGCCGTTTCCACTACGAACCGCGTTTTTACGACCCCAGTAAAGACGAGCGGATCAAGCAGCGGATCCGCTTCAAGAGCAAGACCCGACGCGGGAAGCAGCCGGCGTTCATCGCCGTAGCGGTACTGCTCCTCATCGCGTTCTACATCTACACCAACCTGTAAGCGAGCCGCGTTCTACCGCTGCTGCTTTTCCACCCCGTGCGAGCCCCGGCTCCACGCGCTCCCAACCCCACCGCGTGCCCCGACCCGACCCGATGGCCTCCCTGCCCGACACGCCGGACGAAGCGGGAACGTCTTCGGCCGTGCCCGACGAGTCCGCGCCGGACGGGCTGATCCGCGTGCTGCCGGAGACGCTCGCGAACAAGATCGCGGCGGGGGAGGTGGTGCAGCGGCCGGCGTCGGCGCTGAAGGAGCTGATGGAGAATGCGCTCGACGCGGGGGCGGGGCAGGTGACGGTCGTCCTCCGGCAGGCGGGGAGCGAACTCGTGCAAGTGGTGGACGACGGCTGCGGCATGGGCCCGGCCGATGCCGCGACGTGCTTCGGCCGCCACGCGACGAGCAAGATCACCTCCACCGACGACCTCGAGCGGATCCGCACGCTCGGCTTCCGGGGCGAGGCGCTCGCCTCGATCTCCGCCGTGGCCCACGTCGAGCTGAAGTCGAAGCGGCGGGGCGATGCGGCAGGGACGTGCGTGCGCTACGAAGGGGGGACGTGCGTGGCGCAGACGCCGTGCGCCGCGCCGGACGGGACCTCGGTCGCCGTGCGGAACCTCTTTTACAACGTACCCGCCCGGCGCAATTTCCTGAAGTCGCCCGCGACGGAGTTCAAGCACCTCGTCGAGACGTTCCAATTTCTGGCGCTCTCGAACCCCGAAGTCGGCTTCACGCTCGTCCACGACGACGCCGAGGTCTACCGCCTCCCGCCCTCCGAAGGCGGGTTCGACGCCGCGCTCCGCCGCCGCATCGGCGATCTGATGGGGACGCCCGACGAAGCCCTCGTCTCCGTCGCCGAGGCGACGAGCTACCTCTCCGTCCGCGGCTTCGTCGGCGGGCCGGAGCAGGCGCGGAAAGGCCGCAGCGATCAGTACCTCTTCGTCAACGGGCGCTACATCAAGAACCGCTCGCTCGACCACGCCGTCGCCGCCGCTTTCGACGACCTGCTGCCGAAGGGGACGTTCCCGCTCTTCGCCCTCTTCCTCACGCTCGACCCGCGCCACGTCGACGTCAACGTCCACCCGACGAAGACGGAGGTCAAATTCGACGACGAGCGCGGGATCTACGGCTTCCTCCGCGCCGTCGTCAAAAAGGCCCTCGGCGACGCCGACGTGATCCCGAGCCTCGGCGACGGCTTTCCGAGCAGCCGCGCCGAGCAGTCCGTCGTCACCGCATCGCCGGCCGACTTCCGTCCGGTGCAGTTCGAGACCACGACGCACGTCGAAGCCGGCGGGAGCCGGTCCGCGTCGCCGATGCCGTCCGACCCGACCGCGATCCGGTCGTTCGAGCGACAGCGGCCGCTCGGCGATGACTTTGAGTTGGAAGTGGAGTCCGCGAAGTCCATCCCCTCCGGCCCGCGCCCGATGGAGCCCGAGGGCATCGAAGACGACTTCACGCCCGGCGACCGGCCCCCCGTGTGGCAGCTCCACAACCGCTACGTCGTCACGCCGATCCGCTCGGGGCTCATGCTGCTCGACCAGCGCGCCGCGCACGAGCGCATCCTCTACGAGCAGGCGCTCGCCGCGCTCAACGGCGGCCTCGCGTCGTCGCAGCAGCTCCTCTTTCCTGTCACGCTGGAATTCCCGCCAGCCGACTTCGAACTGCTGCAGGAACTGCTGCCGAACCTCGCCCTCCTCGGGTTCGAGATCACGCCGTTCTCGGGGCGGACCGTCAAGGTCGAGGGAGTCCCCGCCGATGTGCAGGTCGGCCGCGAGCGGCTGATCTTGGAGGAGGTGCTGGAGCAGTACAAAGCGTACCGCGACGGCCTCCAACTGCAGGACCGCGACAACCTCGCGAAGAGCCTCGCGCGTCGGAGCGCCATCAAGCCCGGCAAGGCGCTCAGCGACGACGAAGCCCGCTCACTCATCGACCAGCTCTTCACCTGCGAGATGCCGTACGCCTGCCCGCACGGCCGCCCGACGATGATCAAAATTTCGATGGAAGAGCTCGAGCGCCGCTTCAATCGGGGGTGATTGGGAAGGAGCCTGCCCAATTACCTCGCTCGCCGCGCTTCGCGCCGTAGGGGCGCGAGGCGTCGCGCCCTGGTCGGGATGGATGGGCACTCTGAGGAGGAACGGCTCGGGGCACACGGCTCGGGGCTCTGTTGAGAAGCTCGAATGGATGTCATCCTGAGCGGAGGCCGCAGGCCGCAGACGAAGAACCCGTAGGGACTCGTCCCGAAGGCTCGGCGAAGCCCATCTTTCCGGGGAAGCCCGCAGCAGACTGTCGCAACTGTCTCCGCAGAGATCCCTCGGCTCCACTCCGTTCCGCTCGGGATGACCACGTAGAGAGCTCCTCACCAGAGCACTCGGCGCGGCGAGTACCTTTCTCGTCCCTGACCGCGCCGCCATGCCCTTCCTCCAGCGATTCATCGATTTTGTTGCCGAGCGCGCCTTGCTCGCGCCGGGAGAACGCGTGGTCGTCGGCGTCAGCGGGGGGCTCGACTCGACGGTGCTGCTGCACCTCGTGCGAGCGGCCGGCTTCGATCCTGTCGCGGCGCACGTCAACTACGGCTTGCGTGGCGCAGCATCGGACGCTGACGAGGCGTTCGTGCGCGAGCAGGCCGAGGCGTGGGGCATTCCGGTCCACGTCCACCGCGTCGAACTCGGAGACGGCTCGGTGCAGGCGGAGGCGCGGGAGGCGCGGTATCGGTTCTTCGACGAGCTGGCGCGTGAGGTCGGAGCCCGAGCCGTCGCCACAGCGCACCACCGCGACGATCAGGCGGAGACGCTGCTGCTGAACCTGCTGCGCGGGGCCGGTCCGACCGGTCTCGCCGGAATGCCCCACCTCCGATCGCTTGCCCCCGGCTCGCCCGCCGACCTCGTTCGTCCGCTGCTGTGGGCGACGCGGGCCGAGATCGACGTCTACGCCCGCGAGCACGGGCTCCGCTGGCGCGACGACGCGACGAACGCGACGAGCGACTACCGCCGCAACGCACTCCGGCACGAGGTGCTGCCCCTCATCGAAACCCATTTCCCCGGCGCTGCCGCGCGAATCGCGCACACGGCCGATGTGCTCCGCGACTACCTCGACAGCGGGGCCGCGCTCGCCCCCGACGTCCTCTTCGATGCGGCAGCGGAGGAGAGCGAAGAGGGGCGAGGGCTCCGCATCGATGTACTCGCGGCGCAGCCCGAGGTCGTGAGGCGGGGGCTCCTGCTCGAAGCGCTCCGGCGGTGGGCGCCGGACGCTCCTCGCACAACGGCTTCGGTGGCGGAGCTCGACGCGCTCGTTGACGCGCAGCCGGGGCGCCGCGTCGCGTGGGCAGGCGTGACGGTGTGGCGCGAGCGGGATCGGATCATATTTGCCCCGCCGCACGAACCTGCCACGTTCGCCGTCGAGGTGGAGCCTGGAGAGACACCGACGCCAACCGGCACGCTGCGAGTGGAGTTGCTAGACGGTGTGCCAGCAGCCTTCGCCGCGTCGCCGCTCGTCGAGGTCGTGGACGCGGATCGCCTGCGGTTTCCGCTCATGCTGCGGCCGTGGCGGCACGGCGACGTCGTGCGCCCGCTTGGGCTCGACGGGCACAAAAACGTTAGCGACGTGCTTACGGAAGCGCGCGTGCCGCCGCATCGCCGTGCGCGGGAGCCCGTGCTCGTTTCGGACGGGGAAATCGTGTGGGTCGTCGGCCACCGGCTTGGGTCGGCGTTCGCGGTCGGGCCCGCTACGCGCCGCGCCGTCCGGCTGACGTGGTTGCCGTCGGATTCACTGGCACCCGACGCGTAGGGGCGCTACCTTCGGGTGCCGCTCATCTCACCGCGCCCTTCCATGTCCGACTCCGCCGCCCCCGCCATCGCTGAGACCGTCACGTGTCGCGGCGAGACGTTCCGGATCTACCTCGACGCCGAGACGATCGCCCGCCGCGTCGCCGAGATCGGCCGCGCCATCAGCGAGGAATACGAGGGCCAGCGGCCCATCCTCATCGGCGTGCTCAACGGGGCGTACATGTTCCTCGCCGACCTCATGCGCGCGGTCACGATCGACTGCGAGGTGGACTTCCTCAAGCTCTCGTCGTACGGCGCGGAGAAGGTGTCGAGCGGGACGGTGACGGAGCTGAAGAAGATCGACGCGCAGATCGAGGGCCGCCACGTCATCGTCGTCGAGGACATCGTCGATACCGGGCTCTCGATGCAGTTCATCACCGATCTGATGAAGGAGGCGAAGCCCGCTTCGGTCAAGACGGCGACGCTGCTCCACAAAAAAGCCGCGACGAACCCCGACCTCAATCTGCGACTCGACTACGTCGGCTTCGAGATCGACAACCTGTTCGTGATCGGCTACGGGCTCGACTACGGCCAACTCGCCCGCAACCTCCCCGCCATCTACATTCTCGAAGATCAGGCGGCGTGACGCTCGGGCGAGACGCATCATGCTGCGTCTCTACGGTTCGGTGGGAAACGCTTCGGCGAGGTCGAGGGTGACCTGTTTCGGGGCGCAGACGTAGTGCCGCACGACGGCCCCGGTGAGGGCTCCGACGGCGGCCACATCGGTCGCGCGCGATAGCTCGCGGACGCGCCCGTCACGCTCCAAGATCGAGATGGAATCATCGGCGCGCTGGTACGCGTCGAGCGAGGAGCGGCCGACGGTGAGGTACGCACCGGCGTCGGCCACGGCATCGGACGGGGTGGAGAGGCCGGAGGTGACGAGCCACTCGGCGACGCGCTCGCGCCACAGGGCGAGGTCCTCGGGCGTCGGCTCGGCGGGGAGGTACGTCGTGCGGAAGAGGTCGCGGTCGACGAAGCGGCGGGCGAGGTCGGCGAGGATCGGGTCGGCGGCGTCGGTCCAGCGGCTCAGGCTGTAGAGGAGGTCGGTGTCGTCGAGCCGGCAGAAGGCGTCGAGCACGGCGGGTTCGTCGATCTCGGACGCGGTGACGCGGCGGCGGAGGAAGAACAGCAGGGCGGGGGAGGAGGCGAGCACGGCCGGGTCGCTGTCGGCGCAGCACCGCCGCGCGCGGGAGAACGCGGAGCGGAGGAGGTGGTCGGCCGCGATGACGGTCTTGTGGAGGTAGACCTGCCAGTACATCAGCCGGCGCGAGAGGATGTAGCTCTCGACGGCGTACGCGCCCTTCGCCTCGATCACGATGTCGGCGCCAGCCCCGCCTTCGAGCGGGTGGACGCGCATCGTTTTGATGATCCGATCCACGCCGATCACGCCCTCGGCGACGCCGGTGTAGAACGAGTCGCGGCGGAGGTAGTCGAGCCGGTCCATGTCGAGCTGCGACGAGAGGAGGCTGTGGAAAAACGGCCGGTCGTACGCGCTGTCGAAGATGGTGAGGGCGAGGTCGAGCGCGCCGTCGAAGCGCTCGTTGAGCCGTTGGATCAGCACGCGGCTCATCCGCTCGTGCCGGAACGGTCCGTTGGCGTCGGGCCCGATGAGGTCGGTTTCGAGCGTATGCGAGAAGGGGCCGTGGCCGACGTCGTGGAGGAGGACGGCGACGAGCGCCGCTTCGTGCTCGGCCTCGGAGATCGGCGTGCCCTTCTCGGCGAGGCTGAGGAGCGCCTGCTGCATCAGCGCCGTCGCCCCGAGGGCGTGTTGGAACCGTGTGTGCTCGGCACCGGGGAAGACGAGGTGGCCGAGGCCGAGCTGCCGGATGCGGCGGAGCCGCTGGAACTCGGGCGTCTCGATGAGCGGGAGCAGCAGCCGCTTGGGGACGGAGATGAACCCGTGGACGGGGTCGGAGAAGATTTTAAAGCGGCTCGCCACAGGAGGAGTCGGAGGGGGAACGTAGAGACGCAGCACGCTGCGTCAGTCGAACGGGACAGAGACCGGCGGGATCCGGCGGCAGCGTTGAATCGAGGGCCTGTTCCGGCGTATCGTGCGCTCCCGATGCCCGACTTCGCGCCCATACCCTGCTGCATCGAAGCGCCCCCGGCGTTCGTGCCGAAGGCGCGCTGGGCACTCGACGCGCTGCTTGCGCCGCTCGGTCTTGCGCCGGTGTGGACGGAGCGCGATGCGCTCGACGCCGGGCTCTACTACGGTCCGACGCCGGACGGCCTGCCCGCCGACGTGCTCGCCCTCCGCCTGCATCCCGCGACGACGGACTACTTCGACAGCGGTGAAGTCTACGACCCCAACGGCGCGAGCAAGCTGGCATGGGACGGCGAGCGCTGGCCCGTCCTGTTTCCGTACGAGCAGCCCGCGCCGGCCGACCTCATCGCCTCCGCCTTCTTCTGGCTTTCGGGCTGGCAGGAGGTCACGACGCGCGAGCGCGACGAGCACGGCCGCTTCCCGTATCGCGCCTCGCTCCAGGCCACGCTCGGCTGCGCGGCGCAGCCCGTCGTAGACGTGTACCGCGAAGTGCTCGCAGACAAGTTGGCGGCGCTCGGCGTCCCGGTTCGGCGGCAGTTGTGGGAGGGGAAGGCGTGGGCCGTGGCGCTCTCGCACGACGTGGACCTGCTGCGGAAGCGGCGGCTCGGGACCGTCGCCCGCTCGTTCGTCCGCCGGGATGGGCAGCGCGGCGCAGCGCTCCGGCAGGCCGCTCTCGCCCCCGATCCCCGGCGTGAGAGCCTCCGCCGTATGGCCGAGGCCGAGCAGGAGCGCGGGGTCGGCGCGACGTACTTCTTCAAGACGGCGGCGCGCGGGCCGTGGGACGTTCCGTATGCCCACGACAGCCCGACCCTCCGCCGCCTCGTCGCAGGCCTCGAAGCGGACGGGTTCGAGATCGGGCTGCACCCGAGCTACTTCGGGCACGACCACCCCGGCCACCTCGCCGAGGAGCGGGACCGGCTCGCCCGGCTGCTCGGTGCGCCGCCCGTCTCCGTCCGCCAGCACTTCCTCCGCTTCGACGAGGCGACGCCCCGGCTGCAGCACGCCGCCGGCTTCCGCATCGACTCGACGCTCGGGTTCTCTCGACACGAAGGCTTCCGGCGCGGGACGTGCTTCCCGTTTCGCCTCTTCGACATGCGGATGAACGCGCCGCTCGATCTGTGGGAAGTCCCGCTCGTGGCGATGGACACGACGCTGTTCATGCACCGCGGACTCGACGGGAGCGAGGCGGAGCGCGTGCTCGGCGACCTCTTCGCCGCGTGCCGCCGCGTCGGCGGGTGCTGCACCGTCCTCTGGCACAACACGACCTACGACGAGCTAGACTATCCAGGGCACGCCGCCGTGTTCGAGCGGACGCTTGACCGTGCGATCGCCGAGGGTGCCGCCGTGCTCAGCGTCCGTGACGCCGTCGCAGCCGTGGAGCCGGCCCGGGCGGGGCGAGGGTAGCGCAACGGCGTAGATTCGGGGCGTTGGGAGGATCTGACCGGTCGTTGCGCCGTTTCAGCCCTGCCCGTTCGATTCCGGCGCGGCAGGACCGTTTCTTCCGTCAGCCGCCCGCGCCCTCACTTCCCCTTCAGCATGGCCGATTCAACGCCTCCGAGCACGAGCGACGCATTGCCCAACGGCGCCGCCCTCCCCGACGATCTCGCGCTCTTCCTCGACTTCCTCGACCAGTTCTCGGTCGGCGTCAGCATCTACCACCTCGACGACCCGGACGACCCCGGCTCGCTCCGGCTCGTCCACGCGAACGACGCCGCCTCGCGCGCCGTCGGTTTCGACGTGAAGGCGGAGATCGGGAAGACGTTCAACGAGGCGCTGCCGCAGGCCCTCGAGACCGACATCCCGGCGACGTACGCCGAGGTCGCGCTTACTGGCGAGCGGCGGGACCTCGGCGAGGTGGAGTACGGCGACGAGCGAGTGCAGCGGGGTACGTTCCGCGTCGAGGCCGTCCCCCTCCCGGGCCGCCACGTCGGCGTGATCTTCGAAGAGGTTACGCAGCGGAAAGCGACGGAGGATCGGCTGCGCCTGCTCACGGCGGCGACCGAGAACGCCCGCGACTCCATCCTCATCACCGGGCCCGAAATCGACGAGCCGGGTCCGGTGATCGTCTACGCGAACTCGGCCTTCACGCGGCTCACGGGCTACGAACTCCACGAGGTCGTCGGCAAGACGCCGCGCCTCCTTCAGGGGCCGGACACCGACCGTACGGTGATCGACCGGCTCCGCGCCCGGCTCGAAGCGGGCGAGACGTTCTCCGGCGAGACCATCAACTACCGGAAAGACGGGACGCCGTTCGTGATGTCGTGGGACATCGCCCCGATCCACGGGGGAAGCGGCGAGATCACGCACTGGGTCGCCACGCAGCGCGACGTGACCGAGCGGCGGCAGGCCGAAGAGCGGCTGCGGCAGAGCGAGGCCGAGTTGCGCAGCATCGCCGAGGCCACGTTCGAGGGCGTCGTGCTGAGCGAGGGCGGCCGGATCGTGCTCGTGAACGAGACGTTCGCCGAGATGATGGGCTACGCGCCCGACGAGCTCGTGGGGATGAACCCGGCCGAGGAGGGATACATCACGGTCGCGGCCGAGTCCCACGCCGAGGTCCAGGCCCGCATCGAGGCCGGGTTCGAAGGGGCCTACGAGGCCGTGCTCCGGCGGAAGGACGGCTCGACGTTCCCCGCCGAGATCCGCGCGCGGATGATCCGCTTCGGCGGCCGGGACGTGCGGGCGACCGCGGTGCGCGACGTCACCGAGCGCGTCGCGACGCTGGAGGCGACGCGGCGGCAGGCCCTCCGCTTCCGCGGCATCTTCGACTCCGCCTTCCAACACATCTTCCTCCTCCGCCCCGACGGCACGCTCGTCGAGGCCAACCGCACGGCGCTCGACTTCGCCGGCGTCGCGGCCGAGGAGGTCGTCGGCGAGCCGATCTGGGAGGCGCGGTGGTGGGGGCTCAACCCGCGCACGCGCGAGCGCCTCGCCGAGGCCGTGGAGCGTGCCGCCGAAGGCGACCTCGTTCGCTACGTCGTCGACGTCAGCGGGCAGGGCGACCGCGTCGCCGCGCTCGATCTCTCGGTGAAGCCCGTCGCCGACGAGCACGGCCGCGTCGAGCTCCTCATCGCCGAGGGCCGCGATATCACCGAAGACGTGCGGACCGAGCAGGAGCTCCGCCGGCTGCAGGAGACTCAGCGCCGCCTCGCCCTCGAGGAGGCCCGCTACCGCCTCGCCGCCCGCGCCACGAACGACGCCATCTGGGACTGGGACCTCACGACCGACGAGGTGAAGTGGAACCCCGCCGTCGCCGACCTCTTCGGGTGGACCGACGCCGTCGACGGGACCGACGCGGCGTGGTGGAAGGAGCACATCCACCCCGAGGACCGCGAGCGCGTCGTCGTCGCCATCCACGACGTCATCGAAGGTGGTGGGGAGACGTGGCGCTCGGAGTACCGCTTCCGCCGCGCTGACGGGACGTACGCCGACGTGTACGACCGGGGCTACATGGAGCGCGACGACGAGGGAGAGCCCCGCCGGATGGTCGGCGCGATGCAGGACGTGACGGAGCGGAAGCAGGCCGAGGTCGCCGTGCGCACGGCGCTCCGCCACGCCGAGGAGGCCGAGCAGCGCAAGACGGAGATCCTCGAATCCATCGGCGACGCCTTCTTCTCGCTGGACACGGACTGGCACTTCACGTATGTCAACGAGCAGGCGGGGCCGCTCCTCCAGCGCGACCCCGACGACCTCGTCGGGAAGAACGTGTGGGAGGCGTTCCCCGAAGCGCTCGACTCCGCGTTCGGTCAGCACTACCAGCGCGCTGTCGAAACCGGCGAGGTCGTCGCCTTTGATGCGTATTACCCACCGCTGGAGCGGCACTTCGCGGTCCGGGCCTATCCGTACCCCGGCGGTCTCTCCGTCTACTTCAGCGATGTCACCGCGCAGAAAGAGGCCGAGCAGGCGCTCCGCGAGGTCGAGGAACGCTTCCGCCTCGCCACCGACGCCGCACAGATCGGGACGTGGGATTACAACCCCATTTCGGGCGCCCTCGAATGGGATGCCCGGTGCAAGGCCATCTTCGGCATCGCGCCCGGCGTGCAGGCCGACTACGACGTCTTCCTCGAGCGGCTCCACCCCGACGACCACGCCGCCACGAACGCCGCCGTTGAGGGCGCGCTCGACCCCGCCGGCTCGGGGATGTACGACGCGGTCTACCGTGTCTTTCAATCCGACGGCGACGTGCGTTGGATCCACGCCACGGGCAAGGGCTTCTTCGAGGGCGAGGGCGACGAGCGCCACGCCGTCCGCCTCATCGGCACCGTTCGCGACATCACCGAGGAGCGCGAGGCCGCCGAGGCCGTCCGCCGCAGCGAGGCCCAGCTCCTCTCGCTCGTCGACAACCTACCCGAGCTGGCGTGGAGCGCGCGCCCCGACGGCCACATCGAGTTCTACAACCACCGGTGGTACGAGTACACCGGGACCACGCCCGAGCAGATGGAGGGGTGGGGCTGGAAGGCCGTCCACCACCCCGACCACCTCGACGACGTAGTCGCCCGTTGGCAGCACTCGATCGACGCGGGCGAGGCGTTCGAGATGGAGTTCCCCCTCCGCGCGGCCGACGGGTCGTTCCGGTGGTTCCTCACCCGCATCCGCCCGCTCCGCGACGACGACGGCGAGATCACCCGGTGGGTCGGCACGAACACTGACATCGACGAGCACCGCCGCCTCCTCGCCGAGCGCGACGAGGCCCTCGCCCGCGCCGAGACCAGCGAGGCCCGCTACCGCTTCCTCGGCGAGACCCTCCGCCAGCAAGTCTGGACGGCCGAGCCCGACGGCCAGCTCGACTACGTGAACAGCTACGTCGTCGAGTTCTTCGGTCGGTCGGCGGAGGAGGTCATCGGCGCGGGGTGGCAAGCCGTCGTTCACCCCGAGGACCTCCCGCTCGTCGCCGAGCGCTGGGCGCACTCCGTCAGCACCGGCGAGCCCTACGAGGTCGAGTTCCGCCTCCGCCGGCACGACGGTGCGTACCGCTGGCACCTCGCCCGGGCGAACGCCCACGTCGATGACGGTGAGGTGGTGAAGTGGTTCGGCGCGAACACCGACATCCAAGAGAAGAAGGAGGCCGAGGAGGTCCTCACCGAGACGAACCGCGTGCTCGAACGGCGCGTGGCTGAGCGGACGCAGGCGCTCGAGGGGTTCTCCGAAGACCTCAAGGCGCTCCACCGCATCACCTCGGCCGAGCACGACCGGACCGAGGACTTCTTCCACGACTACCTCCGCGCCGGGTGCGACATCTTCGAGATGCCCATCGGCATCCTCAGCGAGACGCCGCTCCTCGCGACGGGCGAGCGGGTGTACCGCGTCCACGCCGCCGAGTCGGCCGTAGCGGGGATCGAGGCGGGGATGGAGATCCCGCTCCGCGACGCGTTCTGCGACGCCGTCGTAGGGACCGAGCAGACGATGAGCTACGGCGACACGGCCGAGGTCGAAGCGCTGGCCTGTCACTCCGCTTACACGGAGCGCGGGCTCCGCTCGTTCATCGGCACGCCGGTGTGGGTCGACGGCGAGCTGTTCGGGACGCTGAACTTCATCTCGCCGGAGCCGCGGCCGAGCGGGTTTGCGCCGCACGAGCACGAACTCGTCGAGGTCATCGCCGAGCTCGTCGGCCGCCTCCTCAGCCAGCAGCGGGCCGAGCGGGCCCGCGCCGAGACCGACGCCCGCTACCGCTCCGTCGTCCGCACGATCGACGAGGGGCTGATCCTCGTCGACGCCGAGGGGCGCGTCCTGATGAGCAACCCGGCGGCGACGCAGTTCCTCGGGCTCGAAGAGGGGACGCACGACTCCTTGACCGGGAGCGGGCGTTATACGATTGTCCGGCCTGACGGCAGCCCGTTTCCCGAAGCGGAACTGCCCGAGCGCGAAGTGCTGCACACCGGCCAGGCCGTCAGCGGCGTCATCCAGGGCATCGTCAGCCCCCGTGGCGGGACGCGGTGGTACTCCGTCAACGCCCGCGCCGCCGAGCACGACGACGAGGGCGCCGTCCGCACCGTCGTCGTGTCGTTCACGGATGTGACCGAGCAGCGGCAGGCCGAGACGGAGCTGCGCGAGAGCGAGGCCCAACTCCAGAACGCCCAGCAGATCGCCCACATCGGCAGCTGGAAGTGGCACGTCGCCGACGACGAGATCCAGTGGTCGGACGAGCTCTTCCGCATCTTCGGCCTCGTCCCCGACGCCTTCGATCCGTCGTTCGAGAGCTACCTCAACTACATCCACCCCGAAGACCGGGACACAATCCGCGAGGGGGTGGCGGGTGCGCTGGAGCGGGGCGGGGGCTTCGAGGTGAACCACCGCATCGTCCAGCCCGACGGGACGGTCCGCTACGTCCTCGGGCTCGGCGAGGCCGTACTCGACGACCGCGGCGAGATCGTCGCGCTCCAGGGCACGGCGCAGGACGTGACGCAGCAGCACGAGGCCGAGCGCGCGATGCAGCGCTACGCCGACGACCTCGAGGAGCGGAACGCCGAGCTCGAGCAGTTCGCCTACGTCGCCAGCCACGACTTGCAGGAGCCGCTGCGGATGGTGTCGAGCTTCCTCCAGCTCCTCCAGCGCCGCTACGCCGACCAGCTCGACGAGACCGCCGACGAGTACATCGCCTACGCCGTCGATGGGGCGAAGCGGATGCAGGTGCTGATCCAGGACCTGCTCGCGTACTCCCGCGTCGGCACGCGGGGCAAGGCGTTCCGGCCCGTCGACATGAACCGCACGGTCGAGACGATTCTCACCGACCTCGGCCCGGCGCTCGACGACGTCGACGCCGACGTGCGGGTCGAGCCGCTCCCGACCGTATCGGCCGACGAGACGCAGATGCGGCAGCTCCTCCAGAACCTCGTCGCGAACGCGGTGAAGTTCCGCGGCGAGGCCACGCCCGAGGTCCGCGTCTCCGCTGCGCGGATCCGCGAGGACGACCGCCCGCTGTGGCGCTTCGCCGTGGCCGACAACGGCATCGGCATTGAGGCGCACCACGCCGACCGCGTGTTCCAGATCTTCCAGCGGCTCCACACCCGCGACGAGTACGAGGGGACGGGGATCGGGCTGGCGATGTGCAAGAAGATCGTCGAGCGGCACGGCGGCCGGATCTGGTTCGAGTCCGAGCCCGGCGCGGGCACCACCTTCTACTTCACGATCCCCGACCAGCGCACGTAGCGCCCGCTCTGCTCACCCCGCGATCCCACCGCCGTGACCGCTACCCTGCCCATAAACCTCCTCCTCGTCGCCGCCGACGTGTTCGGCTGGCTCGCCGACAGCTCGCTGATGCCCCACGGCTACTGCCTCCGCTGGGACCCCGCGCTCGTCAGCCTCCACGTCGGCGCCGACACGGCGATCGCGCTCTCGTACTACTCGATCCCGGCCGGGCTCTTCTACTTCGTGAAGAAGCGCGACGACATCGCCTACTCGTGGATCTTCGTGCTATTCGGCATCTTCATCCTCGCGTGCGGGACGACGCACCTCATGGAGATCTGGACGCTGTGGCAGGCGAAGTACGGGCTCGAAGCCGTCGTCAAAGTGGTGACGGCCGTGGCGTCGGTCGTGACGGCGGTGATGCTGTGGCGGCTGCTCCCGGCGGCGATCGCGCTGCCGTCGCCCGAGCAGCTCCGCGTGGCGAATGCGCAGCTCGAAGACGCGAACGCGCAGCTCGAAGCGGCCGTCGCCAAGCTCGAAGAGGCGAACGCGCGGCTCGAGCGCGAGGTGGTCGAGCGACGCCGCGCCGAGGCCGCGTTGGAAACGACGACGGTCAAACTCCAGCGTAGCAACGCCGAGCTCGAGCACTTCGCCTCCGTCGCCAGCCACGACCTCCAGGAGCCGCTGCGGATGGTGTCGAGCTTCCTCCAGCTCCTCCAGCGCCGCTATGCCGACCAGCTCGACGAGACCGCCGACGAGTACATCGAGTACGCCGTCGATGGGGCGAAGCGGATGCAGGTGCTGATCCAGAACCTGCTCGCCTATTCCCGCCTCGGGACGCGTGCCGAGCCGTTCGAATCGGTCGACACCGAAGCCGTCGTGCGCGACGTTGCCGACGACCTTTCCGTCGCGATCGAGGAACACGGCGCCTCGCTCACGGTGGACGACCTGCCCACCGTTCAAGCTGACCCGACCCAACTCCGGCAGGTGTTCCAGAACCTCATCGCGAACGCGCTGAAGTTCCGCGGCGAGACGGCCCCTGCGGTCCGCGTCTCGGCCGTGCACACCGAGCACGTCCTCGCCGACGACGCCTCGGCGGAGGGCTGGCGCTTCGCTGTGGCCGACAACGGCATCGGCATCCCCGCCGAGCACGCCGAGCGGATCTTTCGCATCTTCCAGCGGCTCCACACCCGCGACGAGTACGAGGGGACGGGGATCGGGCTGGCGATGTGCAAGAAGATCGTCGAGCGCCACGGCGGCCGGATCTGGTTCGAGTCCGAGCCCGGCGCGGGCACCACCTTTTATTTCACGCTTCCACTCCGTCCTGCACCCATTCAACCCGACCATGCTGATGGTTAACGCAACTCCCCGGCCCATCGAGATCCTCCTCGTCGAAGACAGTCCCGGCGACGTGACGCTCACGATCGAGGCGCTCCGCGACGCGAAGGTCGCCAACAACCTCCACATCGCGCGCGACGGCGAGGAGGCGCTCCGCTTCCTCCGCCAGGAAGGCGAGTTCGCCGACCGCCCACGCCCGGACCTCATCCTGCTCGACCTCAACATGCCGCGCAAGGACGGCCGCGAGGTCCTCGCCGACATGAAGGCCGACGACGAGCTCAAGCGGATCCCCGTCGTCGTGCTGACGACATCGCAGAGCGAGGACGACGTGGCGGCGGCCTACAACCTCTCCGCGAACTGCTACGTCGCCAAGCCCGTCGACCTCGACCAATTCCTCGGCGTCGTCCGCGCCATCGACGACTTCTGGCTCTCCCTCGTCAAGCTCCCTTCTGAGTAACTGAAACGTAAAACGTGAAGCGTAAGGGTATGCTTGAGTCCTCCCCCTGGACAGGGGGAGTCCCGGAGGGGAGGGGGTAGACCTGGCGTGGCACCGGCCCTCGTTCGACCACCCCTGGCCCCTCCTGTCCAGGAGGGGGACTGCTCCTTCGACTTCGCAGACGCATCCCTAGGGCGTTCCGTCTCGACGCTTCGTGCCCGGCACCCTCCCGTTTTACGCATCACGCACCCGCCCCATGCCCACGCGCATCCTGCTCGTCGAGGATAACCCCGGCGACGCCATCATCTTCCGAGAGAAGCTCAACGCGAGCGACCTCGACTACGAACTCACGCACACAAAACGGCTGAGCGAAGGGCTGGAGACCCTCGGCTCGGCCACGTACGACATCCTCCTCGTCGACCTCTCGCTCCCGGACGCGCAGGGGCTCGAGGCCGTGACGAAGGTGCGTGAGGCAGCGCCCGACCGCCCGCTCATCGTGCTCACCGGGCTCGACGACGCCCGCGCCGCCGCCGAAGCGAAGAAGCTCGGCGCCGTCGACTACCTCGTGAAGTGGTACGTCGATAGCGTCTCGCTCGCGCGCTACATCCGGTACGCGATTGCGCAGTACCAGATGTACGAGACGGGCGCCTCCGACGAGGCCGGCTTCCGGCCGACCTCGGCGGAGATCACGCCCCGTCCGGGCCGGTCGGGCATGAGCGGGACCGTCGTGGAGGGGAAGATCGTCGAGCGGCCCGCGCCGGTGACCGAGCGCGCCGAGCCGGAGGCGGGCACCGCCGTCGCCGAACCCGGGACGCAGACGGACGATGCCCTCCGCGACGCGCTCACCGCTGTCGATACCGCCGTGCTGATCGTGACGGAGGGGCGTGAGATCGTGTTCGCCAGCGACGCCGCGCGGGCGTGGGTCCGCGAGGACACGTACCCGTGGCCGGTGGAGGAGGGACGACGGCGCATCCCGCGGAAGGGACGGCCGCTGGAGCAGCGGGCCAGCCGGACGACGTGGGAGGGCCGCGCGGCGCTCCTCGTCACGCTCGCCCTCGCGCCGGACGAGACGCCGAAGCCCGCCCCGGAACCGGCCCCACAGACCGCGACGCAAGCGGCGCCGTCGCCCGCCGAGGCCACGTTGCGGAGGTCTACGGAAGCGGCGCTCGCGTTCGTGGAGCGGGCCGAGCAGCGCAGCGCGTGGATGGCCGACGTGCTCCGCTCCGCCCTCGACCTCCACCGCACGACGCACGGTGACGTGACCGCACAGCCGACGGATCTCGACGCGCTCGAACTGGCGCAACAGGTCGTCCGCGAGCATCGCTCGCTCGCGATGAGCCTCGGTCTCCCGCTCCGCGTCACCTCGCCGCGGAAGAAGGTGATGGCCTACGGCGACCGCAATCTCGTCAACGCCCTCCTGAATCGCCTCATCGTAGACGCCGTGCAGAGCGCGGGGCCCGAAGGCGTCGAGGTCCGTGCCGACGTGGACCGGAGCGTCTCCACGCTCGAAGTCGAGTGGGCCGAGAGCAGCCGGGCGGCGGACCCCGCCGTGGAAGCGTGCGCCGGGCTCGGCCGCGACCTCGTGGAGCGGATGGTCGAGGCGGTGGGCGGCGAGAGCGAGCACGAGCGGCGGGCGGGCGGGCACCACCTCGTCACCGTCCGGCTCCCCGGCCGGGCCGAGGCATGATCGGGGGAGAGCCCGCGCTCATCGTCTTCGCGAAGGTGCCGGAGCCGGGCACCGTCAAAACCCGCCTGACCTCGCTCCTCACAGAAGCAGAGGCAGCGCGGCTCTACGACGCCTTCCTCCGTGACGCGCTCGACGCCTACCGCGGCCTCGGCGTCGCCGTCCGACTCTACCTCGGTCCATCGATCCATGCGGCGCCGGAAGGGCTCGTCCCCGGCGGCGTCTCGCTGCACGCGCAGCGCGGCGACGGGCTCGGCGAGCGGATGCTCAACGCCTTCGTCGAGACCTTCGTGGCGGGGCACGACCGCGCCGTCGTCATCGGGACCGACCACCCGACGCTCCCGCTCGCGTTCGTCGCGCAGGCGTTCGAAGAACTCGCGTCGCCCTTCGCCACCGTCATCGGGCCGAGCGACGACGGGGGGTACTACCTGCTGGGGATGAACGAGGTCTACCCACAGCTATTTGAGGGGATGGACTACAGTCACCCCGACGTGTTCGCCGATACCCTGCAACGTGCCCACACGACGCCCGCCGCGATCAGCATCCTCCCGACGTGGTACGACGTGGACACGCCCGCCGCGCTCGAACGGCTCGCCGCCGACCTCGACCGCGAGCCCGGCGGGGCGAGCAAAACCCGTGAAGTCATGGCGGAGCTTCGTGAGAAGTACGAGCGCCTAGCGTAGCTTGTGGCGCAATCATATGACTGGATAGGCCGTGTTAGGCTATCCCCCAGAATCCGAGGATCATGGAAACGGTGTCCGTCCCCCAGAGCCAGTCCCTCGCCACGAACGGCGGCGAGCTCAAAACGCTGGAGCAGTTCATCATCGAGCGGCAGGGGGACGTGCCCGGCTCGACGGGCCAGTTCTCGCGCCTCCTGCGCGACCTCTCGCTCGCCGCAAAGATCGTCGACCGCGACGTGCGGAAGGCGGGCCTCGTCGACATCTTCGGCGAGGCGGGCGGCGAGAACGCCACCGGCGACACGCAGAAGAAGCTCGACATGCTCGCGCACGAGGAGTTCGTCCGCGCGCTCCGGCGCGGCGGCGAGTGCTGCCTCATCGGGAGCGAGGAGCATGCCGAGGCGATTCCGCTCAAGACGAACGGCCACTCCGGCCGCTACATCGTGCTGATGGACCCGCTCGACGGCTCCTCGAACGTCGACGTCAACGTCTCGATCGGGACGATCTTCTCGATCTACCGCGTGCCCGACGGGTGCGAGCCCGCCGCCGAGCACGCGCTTCAGCCCGGACGAGACCAGGTTGCCGCGGGCTACGTCGTCTACGGCTCGTCGACGATGCTCGTTTACACGACCGGCAACGGCGTCAACGGCTTCACGCTCGACCCCTCGATTGGCGAGTTTCTCCTCTCGCACCCCAACATCACCACGCCGCCGACGGGCCGGATCTACTCCATCAACGAGGGGAACTACCGCTCGTGGGAGGACGGCACGAAGGAGTACATCAAGTGGGTCCAGATGGAGGACGAGGCGACGAACCGGCCGCTGACGTCGCGTTACATCGGCTCGTTCGTGGCGGACTTCCACCGCAACCTCCTCAAGGGCGGCATCTACATCTACCCGGCGAACGTGCGCGACCCGCGCGGCAAGCTCCGCCTGATGTACGAGGCGAACCCGATGGCCTTCATCGTCGAGCAGGCCGGTGGCCGGGCCTCCACGGGCAGCCGGCCCATCCTCGACGTGACGCCGACGATGCTCCACCAGCGGACGCCGGTCTACATCGGCTCCCCCGACATGGTGGAGATGGCCGAGGACTTCGTCGCCGGACGCCGCACGCACAACGACTGACGGAGAGACGGCCAAGTGTAGAATCGTGGGGGCGGCGGAGGCGCTGCCCCCACGACGTTTCGTTCGGCCACGGCGGTCCGTGCGGTACCTTCCGTACAGCTATCCTCGTTGCACTCCCTCCCTCGCTACCTACCCCCGTGCGCCCGCTGCTCCTGCTCGCCCTGTTCTCCGTGCTCGCCGCGCCTCCGCTTCGGGGGCAATCTGGAACGGACTCGACCGTGAAGGCCACGGTGCCGTCGCCCGCCGTCCGGCTCCCGTTCATGCGCCGCCCTGGCGACCGCGCTACCGTCCGCATCGTGAAGAGCCGTGCGGAACGCGACGGCGGCGTCCTCGTCGACAGCGTGAGCGGAACGTGGCTCGTCGACACCCGCGTGCTCGCCGCCCGCCCGCGCGGCTATACGATGGCGTGGACGTACCAAGCACCGGGGCGCGACGACGAACGGCGCTTCGACCTCGCCACGAACACGCTCGAAGGCGTCCCCATCGTGTTCCGAACCGATGCCACCGGGCAGCCTTACGAGATCGCGAACGGCGATAGCCTCCGCGCCGCCATCAACGCGGCGCTGCGCGAGATGGCGCCGGGGCTCGGGCGGGAGGCGCGCGCCGCACTCGACAACGTCCGCGCCACGGCCGCCACCGACGCCGGGCTCGAAGCGCTCCTGCTCGCCGACGTCGAGCGGTTTCACCTCGCCTCGGGCGGGCGTTATCCGGCCGGCCGCGCCGTGACGTACCGCTCCGCGCTGCCCAACCCCTTCGGCAGTGCGCCGATCCCCGCCGTCTCCAGCTTCCGCCTCGAACCCCTCGCTGCGCGGGACTCGGTAGCGACGGTGCGGTGGCGACAGACGCCGGACACCGAGGCCCTCGCCCGCATCCTCATCGACCTCCTCAACGAGGTCACGCCGGGCCGCCCGCCGCTCACCACGGCCGAAGTCGTCCGCCGCTTCGGCGTCGAAGAAGAGGCGACGTACCGGGTCGGGACGAAGCGGGGCCAGATCTCTAGTGTGCGCTACAGGAAAGCCGTCCGCTTCGGCGACCGGGTGCGGACGGAGCGCGTGGCGATGGAGACGCAGGCTGCGCCGAAGCCGGCGCTGCCCTCACCCCCGCCCGAGCGGCCGTAGTAGCCGACGGGCTTCAGAGCGCGATGCTGACGCCCGCTACGGCCGAGAACCCGTTGTCGAGGTCGGGGCCGGGGCGGTCGCTGCTGAAGTTCGGCTCGGGCGTGGCGAAGCGGTAGCGCGCCTGCACGAACGGGTTCAGCGACCCGCGGCCGAACCGGAGCCCGGCCGTGAGGCTCGGCCCCAGCGCCCACGCCGTGACGTGGTCGTTGCCGACCACGGCGGCGCCGTCCGAGGCGTCGAAGTCGGCCGCGTAGCGGGCGTACGAGAGCCCGAGCCCGAGCGACGGGACGACCCGCGCGCCGGAGAGGGGGAACGAGCCGACGACCTCGGCGCTCGCCCGCAGCACGAACTGGCTGAAGTCGAGGGACTCGCCGCCCTCGAACTGCCGGGACTCGCCGGGGAGGAACGTCGCTTCGAAGGAAGGCTGGACCGCGAGGTCGAAGGGGAAGCGGCGTTCGAGAATCGGGAACGCCGCTCCGACCCCCACGAGGACGCCACCCCGCGTGTCGAGGGCGGTCGTCGGGTCGGCGAGGAACGACGCGCCGTTGTCGTAGCCCGCGTCGAAGGCGTAGCCGGCGTAGGGCAGGATGCGGACCTGGGCTTGCGCTGGAGGGGAGAGGAGGCAGCCTACGAGTAGGGCGAGAGAGAGCGTCGAGAGCGTGCGCATGGGCAGCAGACCAGGGAGGTGAGCGACGGGATCGGTCTCAAGAAACGACGGACCGGGCGGGCGGAGAGAAAATAAAACGCCCCGGTCAGCAGAGGCCGACCGGGGCGGAGTCGCAGGGCGCAGCGGTTTAGTTCGCGCCGAGCGGGATCGTGAAGCCACCGAGGATGGAGATTGCGCTGCCATCGAGGAGCGTGAGACGGCCCTGGACGAAAGGAGCACCGAAGCCGATGCTGTCAAACTCCAAGCCCCCGACGATGTTGAGGCCGACCTCGGTTCCGCCCGCCTCGTCTTCCACGGCTTCGCAAACGGGGTTCCCCTCACAGTCGAAGCTGAAGCTTTGCGACAGGATAGCGAGGCCCGCGCCTACAAAGGGGTTGAGGCTGGCCGATTCGAGGCGTGCGATTACGTCTCCGTTGATCTGAAGAGCCGTCACGCTCACATCGCTGCCGAACCCAAAGTTTTCGTCACCGATGAAGAGGTATTCAATCGAAGGGCGGATGCCTAGGGCAAGGTTTCCGGCACTGAAGGGTGCATCGAGCTCAGTACCGATGCCAACGAGGAACGACTCCGCGTCGAGGTTATAGCCGAGGTAGGGTATCAGGCTGAACTGGGCTTCGGCGCGGTTCGCCGTCATGGGCAGGGCGAAAGCGACGAGGAGGGCGAGGAGAAGCGATTTGCGCATTGCGGTTGGGGTGTTGTTGAGAGGGTAGGAAGTGGCGGGGGAGAGCGGGGCGCGGTCATGTCGTAGCAGAACATGCGCCTAAGACCCTCACGAAAAAGATAGGGTAATCAGTTCATCCAAAGAACAAAGACTTCCCCCGAGGGTCGTACGGGGCGATACACGAACTCGGCCCACCGAAGTTGCACGCCCCGCAGTGAAACGCTTTTCGACCCCCGACCCGTTGGACCTCCGGTTCGCCGGTTTTGCTCCCGAAGCGTTCGCCGTGCTGGAGCGGTTGCGCGAGCACCCGCACATCGAGCAGTACCGCGCGGAGAAGGACACGATCGCGGCGCACGTCACCGCGCCGCTCAAGGCGTATCGCGACGACCTCGTGGTCAACTGGGTCCTCCCGAACCGCCTCCCGTTCGAGACGGAGAAGAACGTCTTCAGCCGCCTGCTCAAGAACGACTTCGGCGCTGGCGGCTGCCACCACCATCAGTGGATGGCGTTTTACCGTCCGCCGCGGCGCCGTCTCACGGACGTGCAACTCTCGCACAGCCTCTACCCCGACGGCTTCGTGTTCGGGCTCTACCTCGGCGAGTACGCCAAAGGCCTGTTTCGCGAGGCGAAGGCGTGGATGCTCGACGACCCGGCGCGGACGCTGGGCCTCCTCAACGGGCTGATTGAGCGCGGCTACACCTTCACGTACGCGCCCACCGTCACGAAGTCGCTGGCCTCGCCGACCTACGCCGAGCCGCTTGCCGCGCTGCCCGACGACCTCGCTAGGGCGAACGGAATGTGGGTTCGCCGGAAGATGACGCGGGATGCCGTGCTCGGTGCCGGGCCGGATCTCGTGCGCTATGCCATCGAAGCGCAGTCCGAACTGTGGCCGTTGTTTGTCGCGTGGGCCGGGGCGGAGGGGAAACCGTGGGCACAGGGGATGCCGCCGCAGTAAGTTTCCGCACGCCTTCCTGTCGCCCGTCACCATTCCCACTCGTATGTCCGACCCTTCGACAAGCTCAGGGCAGGCTCTCGTCCTGCGCCGCCGTGAGGGCCGCGTCCTCACCCTCACGCTCAACCGGCCCGACAAGCGCAACGCGCTCAGCGCCGACCTCGTCGGCGCGCTGAAAGACGCGCTCGCCGAGGCCGCCGAAGACGACGCGGTCCGCGTCGTCGTGCTGACGGGAGCGGGGAAAGTGTTCTCGGCCGGGGCCGACCTCGCCGCGCTCGAAGCCCTGCAGACGGCGTCGCCGATGGACAACCTCGCCGACTCGCAGCACCTCGCCGGGCTGTTCGAGGCGATCTACCGTCACCCGAAGCCGGTCGTCGCCCATGTCAACGGGCACGCGATCGCAGGCGGATGCGGGCTCGCCGCGGTCTGCGATTTCGCGCTCGTCGCCGACGGGGCGAAGCTCGGGTTCACCGAAGTGCGAATCGGGTTCGTCCCCGCCATCGTCTCCGTCTTCGTGCTCCGCAAGCTCGGCGAGGCGGCAGCGCGCGACCTCATGCTTCGCGGCCACCTCATCTCCGCTGCGGACGCCGCCGCGGTCGGCCTCGTCACGCGCGCCGTCCCCGCCGCCGACCTCGACACCGCCGTCCGAACACTCGCCGACGAACTGGCGACGGAGACGAGCGAGACGGCCGTGGCGCTCACGAAACGCCTCCTCGCTGACGTGCCGGGGATGGGCCTCAGCGAAGCGCTCGACCACGCCGTCCAACTCAACGCACTCGCCCGCGGTACCGACGACTGCAAAGCCGGGATCGCGTCGTTCCTCGGCAAAACCGATCCGCCGTGGCGAGCGGCGAGCGGGGAGTAAGGCTACCCGGCAGCGGGATGCGCGCCCCTGTTTCTGCTATCTTCCGTGACTCCGCATTTCCGCTTCCGCACCGCTCAGCACGTACTGCACCATGACCACCTACCGTGATGCCGGCGTCGACATCGCCGCCGGGGAAGAAACCGTCGGCCGCATCAAAGGGCTCGTCCGCCAGACGTTCACGCCGGGCGTGCTCGCCGACATCGGTGCGTTCGGCGGGTTCTTCGCGCTCGACACGGCGGCGTACCGCGAGCCCGTGCTCGTTTCGTCCATCGACGGCGTCGGGACGAAGCTGAAAGTGGCCGTGCGCGCGGGGCGGCACGACACCGTCGGTCAGGACCTCGTCAACCACTGCGTCAACGACATCGCCGTCTGCGGCGCGCGCCCGCTGTTCTTCCTCGACTACCTCGGGACCGGGCGGCTGGAGCCCGATGTGGCCGAGCAGATCGTGACGGGCTTCGTGACGGCGTGCAAGGAGAACGGCTGCGCGCTCATCGGCGGCGAGACGGCCGAGATGCCGGGCATCTACAGCGACGGCGATTACGACCTCGCGGGGAGCATCGTCGGTGTCGTCGAACGGGACGGCGTGATCGACGGGCGCCGCGTCGAGGCGGGTGACGTCCTCCTCGGCCTGCCGTCGACGGGGCTGCACACGAACGGGTACTCCCTCGCCCGCGCCGTCCTCTTCGAACATTTCGGCGTGGATGACCGGCCCGGCGAACTCGGCGGCGAGACGGTGGGGGAGGTGCTCCTCCGCGTCCACCGCTCGTACCTCGACGCGATTCAAGCGCTCGTCCGCGACGACCTCGCGCACGGCTTCGCGCACATCACCGGCGGCGGGCTCGAAGGCAACACGAAGCGCATCCTCGCCGACGGCCTGCGCCTCGACGTCGACTGGAATGCGTGGGAGCGACCCGCGATCTTCGAGCTGATCGGGCGCCTCGGCGACGTACCGGAGGACGACATGCGGAGCACGTTCAACCTCGGCGTCGGGCTCGTGGCCGTCGTGCCGCCGTCGCGCGTCGCGGACGCGAAGGCCGTGTGGACGGCGATGGGCGAGCAGCCCATCGAACTCGGCCGGATCGTCGGCTAGCGCCCTTTCTCCTCCTCGCCACAACCGACGCGCCCCCATGCGAAACCTCGCCGAGAACTCCATCGCCGTGCTCGGAGCCGGGAGCTGGGGGACCGCACTCGCACACAGCCTCGCCGTTTACGGCGCGCACGACGTCAAGCTCTGGGCCCGCCGCCCCGACCTCGTCGAGATGATCCAGCGCGAGCGGCGCAACCTCGAATACCTCCCGAACGCCGTGCTGCCGGACCGGGTGACGGTCACGTCGAGCGTAGCCGAAGCGGTGGAAGGATGCGCGCTCATCGTGTTCGCGACGCCGTCGCAGTCGGTCCGGCCCGTCGCGGGCCACCTCGCCGACCGGATCGGGCGGGAGCACACGGTCGTCTCCGTCGCCAAAGGGATCGAGGTCGACACGCTGATGACGACGACGCAGGTGCTCCGCGACGTGCTCATCGAGGCGAACCCCGACCGGATCGGTGTGCTCTACGGGCCCAGCCACGCCGAGGAAGTGGGCGCAGGCCGGCCGACGACGGTTGTGGTGGCGATGCCAGACGTGGAGGCGGCGCACGCGGCGCAGCACGCGTTCATGACGGACCGGCTGCGGGTCTACGTCAACATGGACCTCATCGGCGTCGAGATCGCAGGCTCGGTCAAAAACGTGATGGCCCTCGCGGCCGGGATGGGCGACGGCGTCGGGCTCGGCGACAACGCGAAGGCGGCGCTCGTCACGCGCGGCCTCGCCGAGATCAAGCGGCTCGGGCTTGCGCTCGGTGCGGACCCGCACACGTTCTCCGGGCTCGCCGGGCTCGGCGACCTCATCGTGACGTGCTTCAGCCGCCACAGCCGGAACCGCTACTTCGGCGAGCAGATCGGGAAAGGCCGCACGCTGGAGGAGGTGGAGCAGGAGATGAAGATGGTGGCGGAAGGGGTCAAAACGACGCTCTCGGTCCGCGAACTGGCCGAGCGCCACGGCGTCGAAATGCCGATCACGGAGGCCGTGCACAACATCCTCTTCCACCACCTCCGCCCGGAGGACGCCGTCTACGAGCTGATGACGCGGGCGGCGAAGCGGGAGGACATGCTGAGCGCGATGCGGGAGGCGGAGGAGGGCTGATTTATTGCCTCGGCCGTCGTGCGGCTCGCGCGAAACCTCCCCGGCCCTTCAGCCATACTTGCGCTATGGACCTGCACGATCTCAAGCGGTACGTCGGCTTCGGTGAAGGATTCCACATCGAGTTCAAGCGCCGCGCGCCGCAGCCCGAACGCCTCGCCAAAGAAGTCATCGCCCTCGCGAACGCCCGCGGAGGCAAGCTCTTCGTCGGCGTCGACGACGACGGGACGATCCGTGGCGTCCGCGACGCCGAGGAGGAGCGGTTCGCGCTCCGCCACGCCCTCGACACCCACTGCGACCCGCCGGTTGCCGTCGAGATCGAAGCCGTCGAGGTGTCCCGGCGCCGGGACGTGCTCGTCGTCGACGTGCCCGAGAGCGCGGAGAAGCCGCACTACCTCGTCAACGCCGTGAACGGGAGCGGGCGTCCGCGCACGCCGTACGTCCGCGTCGCCGACCAGAGCATCGAGGCGAGCCGCGAGGCCGTCCGCCTGATGAAACACGAGCGGGCGCCGACCGACGTCCGCTTCGAGTTCGGCGACAAGGAGCGGGCGCTGATGCGCTACCTCGACCGCCACGAGCAGATCACCGTTGAGGGCTTCGCTCGCCTCGTCGACATTCCGCCGCGGCGGGCGTCGCAGACGCTCGTGCTCCTCGCGAAGGCGAACCTCCTGCGGCTCCACCCGAGCGAGCGGGCCGACTACTTCACGCTGGCCTACGACGTGGCGTAAGGGGCGGGGGCCGTTTTTGCGCCGCGGCGGGTGTCACGGGTTGACACCCCCATGTTGTATGTTCGGGGGGAGCACGGGCCTCGGCAGGATGCGGCGGCCCTTTTAAGCTGTTATTGCAAAGAAAAAAGATATGCCCGTCGTCGACGTCATCCCGCTTCACGAGACCGCCCGCGAGCGCTACCTCAACTACGCCCTCTCGGTCATCACGAGCCGCGCGCTCCCCGACATCCGCGACGGGCTCAAGCCGGTGCAGCGGCGGATCCTCTACGCGATGTACACGAACCTCCGGCTGACGCCGGACTCGCGCTTCCGCAAGAGCGCGACGGTCGTCGGCGAGGTGATGGGGAAGTACCACCCCCACGGCGACACGGCGATCTACGACGCCGCCGTGCGGATGGCACAGCCGTTCAGCCTCCGCGCCCCGCTCGTCAACGGCCACGGCAACTTCGGCTCGCTCGACGGCGACAGCCCGGCGGCCATGCGCTACACCGAGGCCAAGTTGACCCCGCTCGGCGCGTCGTTCTCCGAGGAGATCCGCAAGCAGACCGTCCCGTTCCGGCCGAACTACGACGGCACGCTCTTCGAGCCCGTCGTCCTCCCGGCGCAGTTCCCGAACCTGCTCGTCAACGGCGCGACGGGCATCGCCGTCGGGATGGCGACGAACATGCCGCCGCACAACCTCGGCGAGGTCATCGACGCTGCGATATACCTCATCGGCAGCCCGAACGCGTTCGTCCGCACGCTCGTCGAGAAGTACGTGCAGGCGCCGGACTTCCCCACGGGCGGCCGCATCCTAAACACGCCCGAGGAGCTCGTCACGATCTACGAGAACGGCGAGGGCGCGATCGACCTACGCGGGTCCTACGAGGTGGAGGGCAAGAGTCGCGTCATCATCACGTCGATCCCGTACGCGCTCTCGAAGGGCGATCTCATCGAGAAGATCGCCGATCACATCCGCGAGGGGAAGGTCCCGCAGATCGTCGACATCCGTGACGAGAGCACGGACGACGTCCGGATCGTCCTCGAGATCAAGCGTGGCGCCGATGCCGAGGCGGCGATGGCGTACCTCTTCAAGCACACGCCGCTCCAGAGCCGTTTCCACGTCAACATGACGTGCCTCGTGCCGACGGAGAACCCGGAGGTCGCCGCGCCGAAGAAGGTCGACCTCCGCGAAGCGCTGCAAGCCTTCCTCGACTTCCGTTTCGAGGTCGTCACGAAGCGGCTGCAGTTCGACCTCGAGCAGCTCGAGAAGCGCATCCACATCCTCAAGGGCTTCGTCAAGATCTTCGACGCGCTCGACGAGGCTATCAAGATTATCCGCTCCTCGAAGAACAAGTCCGACGCCGCGCAGCGGCTCATGCACCGCTTCGGAATCGACGATCTGCAAGCCGACGCCGTCCTCGAGATCAAGCTCTACCGGCTGGCCCGGATGGAGATGAGCGCGATCCGAGCCGAACTCGCCGACAAGGAGCAGCAGGCCGCTGCGCTGCGCAAACTCCTCGGCGACGACAAAGCGCTCTGGAGCCTCATCAAGAAAGAGCTCCGCGAGCTGAAGAAGCAGTACGCCGACGAGCGCCGCACGATCATCGCCGGCCCCGACGCCGTGCTCGAATACTCCGCCGAGGATTACATCACGAAGGAGGACGTCTACGTCATCGTGACCCGCGACGGCTGGGTCAAGCGGCAGCGCTCGTACACCGAGCTCGACGCGATCCGCGTGCGCGAGGGCGACCACGTGGCCTACGCCCTAGCCGGCTCGACGCGAGCGACGGTCTGCTTCTTCACGAGCGCCGGCCGCGCTTACACGATCCGCATCGACGACCTGCCGCAGACGACGGGCTACGGCGACCCGGTGCAGAAGTACTTCGACTTCAAAGACAAGGAGCGCGTCGTCGGCGTGATCTCGCTCGACGAGCGCGTGCTACCGGAGAGCCTGCCCGACGCCGCCTTCGTCGACCTCGACCTGTTCCAGGGTGACGGGGCGCTGCCCGACGGCGTCGAGGCCGGGCCGTTCGGCGTGGCGATTACGGACGAGGGGATGTCCGTCCGGTTCACGCTGGAGAGCTTCGCCGAGCCGTCAAACAAGAACGGCCGCGTGTTCGTGCGTCTGCCGAAGGGGTCGAGCGCGGTGGGGGTCGAGGTCGCGCGCGGCGACGAGAACGTGTGTCTTGCCTCGAAGGAAGGGCGCGGGCTCGTCTTCCCCGTCAGCCAGATCCCCGTGTTCAAGAGCGCCGCGAAGGGCGTGATCGCGATGCGGCTCGACGGCAAGAGCGACCGCGTGCTCGGGTTCGTCGTGAGCGACGCCGCGCGCGAAGGGCTTGAAGTCGAGACGAGCCGGGGGCGGAAGGAGATCGTCCGCACGACGAAGTTCGAGGTCACGAACCGGGGCAACAAGGGCCGGACGATCATCGAGCGCGGCACGCTCCGCGCCGTCACCCCGCCGCCGGTGGAGTTGCATCTGGACAGGGGGAACTAGGCATTGGCGAGGCGTACCCGCGGCGAGCTTCCGCCACGGGAGAGTGTCGGAGGCCACGGAGCCGGTGTCGGAACGCTAGCGGGTGCGGGGCGGATCGCCGATGATCCCGTCGATCACGAACGTACGGATGCTGTCGATCGCCTCGTTCATGTCGCCGTCGAAGACTTCGAGCGTGCGGCGCACGTCGTGCGTGATCTCATGGTCCTGCGCGTAGACGTAGAGGATGTTGCCTGCGCCCTGAGCGGGGATGAGGTCTTGCTCAAGCTCGACGATCGTCAGCACCATGACGGCCTGCACCATGCGGTCGGTGATGGGCGTGCGTCGGATCACGACGGGAGAGCGCTCCAGTTTGGCGTGCGGGGCTTCGCTCGTGGACGTGCTGGAGTGCACGTTGAGTTGGGGAGATAGCGGCGCGTGGTGCGTCGACGAGGTGCGCGCTGGATGGAGGGGCATGGCGGGGGTGGGAGAAGAGATGGAGAGAGGGGGTGAAAGAGTATAAGCGTCTGGTTTGAAATAGGTAAGGCGAAGCCATCGGGACTAGCCCGTCATTGCTCATGGGGGAAATACCCAGAACGAGCATGGGGGAGTAAATCCCTAACGAACAGCATAGTGCGGGTGTAGGTGCGAGGCGTAGTCCAAGCTCGGGGGGGTGGTTTACGGTTGGACAGATCCCGCCAGGGGCGGTCCGCGCTTACCCGTGTCGTCAACGAAAAGGTGGGGAGGGAGAGGACGCCTAGCAGACGGTTCTCGTACCCACTGCACGTCTGGCTTCTGACGAATGTGACAGGGTGGGGGCACACCCGCTCGGTATATTGAGCCTACACCGTCCACCACCCGTCACCAGCATTGCCTCATGGCCGAGACCGCCGCCCGCACGTACACCGGCAAAGACATTCAAGTCCTCGAAGGGCTGGAGCCCGTCCGCCGCCGCCCCGGCATGTACATCGGCGGGACGGGCAAGTCCGGCCTCCACCACCTCGTCTGGGAGATCGTCGACAACGCCGTCGACGAGGCGACGAACGGGTTCGCATCGCTCATCGAGGTGACGCTCCACAAAGACGGCCGCAGCCTCACCGTCACCGACAACGGGCGCGGCATCCCCGTCGATAAGCACCCGACGAAGAAGGTGCCGACGATCGAGGTGATCCTCACCACGCTCCACGCGGGCGGCAAGTTCGACCACGGCAGCTACATCACCTCGGGTGGGCTCCACGGCGTCGGCTCGTCGGTCGTGAACGCGCTCTCCGAGGAGCTCGTCGCCGAGGTCAAGCGCGACGGGAAGCTCTACCAGCAGACCTACGAACGCGGTGCGCCGACCTCCAAACTGAAGACGGTCCGCAGCAACGTTCGCGGCACGGGCACGAGCATCTTCTTCCGGCCCGACCCCGACATCTTCGAGACGGTCGAGTTCGACGCGGCCCTCATCGCGGACAATCTCGAAGTCAAGACGTACCTCAATGCCGGGCTCCGCATCGTCTTCAAGGACGACGTCAACGGGCAACGGTACGAGTACGAGCACGAGGGCGGGATCGCCGAGTACCTCGACACGCTGACGGCGGCGGACAAAGCGCGGCCGGTGCACCCCGAGGCGTTCGTCGCGCGCGAGGCGATGGAGGACGGCGGGCGCGTCGAGATCGCGCTCCACTGGACGGAGGCGCCGAAGGAGCAGGTGCGCTCGTTCGTCAACGGGATTCCGACGAAGTTCGGCGGGACGCACGAGCAGGGGATGAAGGACGCCGTCACGAAGGCCGTCCGCAACTACATCGACACCCACGACCTCGGCCAGAAGAAGCTCGATATCACGGCCGACGACATCCGCGAGGGGCTCTACAGCATCGTCAACCTGTTCATCGTCGAGCCGCAGTTTCAGGGGCAGACGAAGGAGCGCTTGAACAATCCCGAGGCGCGGAGCATGGTCAGCGGCGCCCTGCGGATCGACTTCGAGCAATACTTGAACGCGCACCCGACCGTCGCCGAGGCGATCGTGACGCGGATCGTGCAGGCGGCGCGGGCGCGCATGGCAAGCCGGGCCGCCGCGACGCAGGCCCGACGCAAGACCGCCGTCAGCCACCGGCTCAACCTCCCCGGCAAGCTCACCGACTGCGCGAGCACCGACCCCGCCGAGAGCGAGCTGTTCCTCGTCGAGGGCGACTCCGCCGGCGGCTCGGCGAAGCAGGGGCGCGACCGCGCGACACAGGCGATCCTCCCGCTGCGCGGCAAGGTCCTCAACGCCGAGCAGGCCACGAAGTCGAAGGTCAACGCCAACAAAGAGCTGTCGAACATCGTCGACGCGCTCGGCTGCGGGCTCGGCGACGACCTCGACGTGTCGAAGCTCCGTTACCACAAGCTCGTCCTGCTGATGGACGCCGATTCTGACGGCCACCACATCACGACGCTGCTGCTGACGTTCCTCTACCGCTACATGCGTCCGCTCATCGACGAGGGCTACGTCTTCATCGCGCAGCCGCCGCTCTACCGGATCGACGCGGGGAAGGAGACGCACTGGGCGCTCGACGAGGCGGACCGGGCGCGCATCCTCAAGAAGCTGCCGCGCAACGTGAAACCGGAAATCCAGCGCTTCAAGGGGCTCGGCGAGATGATGCCCGAGACGCTGAAGGAGACGACACTCGACCCCGCTAAGCGCCGCCTGCTGCAAGTCACGATCCCCGACGGCGAGCGGCTGACGACGGAGAACACGATCTCCGACTTGATGGGGAAGGACGCCGCGCCGCGCTTCGCCTTCATAATGTCCCACGCCGCAGAAGCCGATGATCTCGACGTGTAGGGCTCACGTGCTCAGCACCCAGAGCAGGAGGGCGCCGTCGCGGATGATGCCGAACATGAGGTAGGCCAGCACGTAGGCCCCGATGGTTTTGAACGCCGTGCCCACCCGCCCGCCGAAGAACCCGACGGCGCCGAAGCAGAGGAAGAACAAGCTGAGCATGATGGTGAGCCAGGGCGGGGTCGCCGAGCCGGTAAACGCCAGTAGCGGGAGCGAGAGAAGGCCGTCGATTAAGTGGTAATGGCCGGTCACGAACAGGGCGTAGACTGAGATCTCGGCGAGGTTGAAGCCCGAGCGGCGGAAGAACAGCCGCATGAACAGCACGAAAGGGACGTAGAGCAGGATGACCTGGTACGCATACGTCACCCCGATCAGCTTGAGGTTTAGCTCGACGAACTCGGGGACTTTGTCAGCCGGAAGCAGGCCGAAGAGCGGGGTGCCGTCGCCACGCTCCATCATCTCGATCATCCACTCCTTCATCCCGTCGATCTGAAACGAGAAGGCGAAGAGGACGACGGCGGTGCCGAGGACGAAGTAGCTGAGCGGGCTGACGTAGCGCTTGCGCTCGCCCGCGACGTAGCGGCGGCAGACGCGGCCCGGCGCAACCGTCAACGTGCGCACGGTCAGCCCCAGCCCGCGTTCCATCTTCAGGAAGCGCTCGGCGAACTCGCTCCACAGCGTTCCGAGCGTGAGGCGGCCATCGAGGTAGTGCTGCCCGCAGCGCTGGCAGTAGTCGCCGAGGCGTTCGGCCTCGCAGTTGGGGCAGGTCTCAGGGCGGAACTGCTCGGGTTCGTCGCGGAGGACGTCGGGCGGGGAGAGGGGAGCGGTGAGCATCGGCGAGGGTGCGGGTGGTGCCCGCGAAGTAACGCACGGCCGACCACGCATGCAAGCCGGAGGGCCTACTTCCGCCGCGCGATCAGCAGGACGCTGCCGACGATGAGCATGGCTCCGGCGAGGCTCTGGAAGTCGGGCACGGTGCCGAAGACGAGGGCGCCCCACACGAACGCGAAAACGACCTGGAGGTAGCCGACGGAAATCGCCCGGCCCGCTTTTTCGAGGTGGAGCCCGCGCGTCAAGCAGAGCTGCCCGACGAGCGTCGAGACGCCGGCGCCGAGGAGCCACAGCCATGCCCAGCCGGTCGGCATCACCCAGTTCCCTGCGAAGGGGAGCGCGCCGACGACGCCGATCCACGAGAGGTAGAAGATGATGACGTCCGGCGCGTCCGTCGCACGCAGCTTGCGGACGATGGTGTACACGAGCCCCGAGAGCATCGACGCCGCGACGACGGCCGCTACGGCCAATCCGTCGAGCGCGTCGAGTGAGCCGAAGAGGAACGACGGCTCGGAGATGAGCACGACGCCGACGAGGCTCACGGCCATCCCGACAAGCACGAGCCCCGCCGTACGCTCGCGGAGGACGAACGCCGCCGAGAGCGCGGTCCAGATCGGGGCCATGTAGAACAGCGCCGTCGCGTCGCCGAGCGGGATGCGGGGGATCGCGAAGTAGAACAGGCTCAGCGCGGCGACGCCGATCACGCCGCGCGCGAACAGTAGCGCCCGGTTGTGGCCGAGCGGGGCGAGGCCGGCGCGGCGAACGAGGACGTAGATCATCCCTGCCATCAGGACCGAGCGCGCGAACACGATCTCCATCGTCGGGATCGTCTGCCCGGCCAGCTTGACGAACAGCGTCATCAGGCTGAAGGCCAGCGCGGACCCTGCCATGTAGCGGAGGCCGAGCGGAATGCGGAGGAAGAAGCCGGGGCGAGGCGTAGCGGTAGCGGGCACGGACAGGAGATCTCGGGCGAGCGTTGGCAACCGGATTCCCAGCGGCGAGTTCGCCGGCAGGTGTCATTTACGCCCCTCTTCACGCGTCGAGCGAGGGCAAGCTCAACTGTCTGATGCGGTTGGCTTTGACTCGGGGGCCGCGTACTTTTGGGCCCCGCCGTCTCTCCGCCATCGCACTGCCCGCATGCGCCGTCTCTCCGCTTCCCTCTGTTTCCTCGTCGTCACGCTCGCCGGCTCTTCTGTCCTCGCGCAGTCCGTAGCGCCCCGCTACAGCGAAGTCCGCATCGCCCTCACGGATCGGGCCGACCTCCGCGCGATCGCCGAGCGCGTCCCCGGCCTCGGACACGTCGATCTGCAGAAAGAGGGCGGCCGGTTCGTGGCCGTCACGGTGCTAAGCGAGGTAGACCTCGCCGACCTCGCCGCGAGCACGTTTCCGTTCGAGGTGTCGGTGCCGGATGTCGCAGCGGCGTACGCTGCCCGTCCGCCGGCGACCGAGGCTGATCGCGCCGCCGGCCTCGCAGCGAGTCGCGTCGGTGGCGGGTTCGGCTACGGATCGATGGGCGGCTACTACACGTTCGACGAAGTCCTCGGGAAGCTCGACGAGCTGGCGGCGGACTACCCCGGCCTCATCTCCGAGCGCGTCTCCATCGGGCAGTCGTGGGAGGGGCGCGACCTGTGGATGGTCAAGATCTCCAACGCCCCGACCGTCGACGAAGACGAGCCGGAGGTGCTCTACACCGGCCTCCACCACGCCCGCGAGCCGCAGGGCATGACCTCGGTGCTCTATTACATGTACTACCTGCTGGAGAACTACGGCAGCGACCCCGAGGTGACGTACCTCGTCGACAACCGCGAGCTCTACTTCGTGCCCGTGCTCAATCCCGACGGCTACGTGTACAACGAAACGACGAGCCCGAACGGCGGCGGCTTCTGGCGGAAGAACCGCCGGGACAACGGCGGGAACAGCTTCGGCGTCGACCTCAACCGGAACTACGCGTACGAGTGGGGGCGCGACAACACCGGGTCGAGCCCGAGCCCGGGCGGCGAGACGTACCGCGGGCCGGGGCCGTTCTCCGAGCCCGAGACGCAGGCCATCCGGGACTTCGTGGAGAGCCGGGAGATCGTGGCCGCGTTCAACTACCACTCGTACAGCAACGTCCTGCTGCACCCGTGGGGCTACGAGGAAGGCGTGTACACCCCCGACCAAGACGTCTTCACCACCATCTCCGGCGACATGACGCGGGTCAACGGTTACGAGTTCGGGCAGGCCGCTGACGTGCTCTACCCCGCGAATGGGGACTCCGACGACTGGTACTACGGCGAGCAGACGACGAAGGGGAAAGCCTACGCGTGGACGCCCGAGGTAGGGAGGTCGGGCGACGGGTTCTGGCCCGACGAGGACCGCATCGTCCCGCTCGCCGAGGAGAACCGCGTGGCGAATCTCAGCCTCGCGTGGTTCGCGGGCGCTTACCCCCGCGTGCAGGCCTTTGAGATCGCTGAGACGCACGCCGCGCCGAACGGCTACGTCGACCCCGGCGAGCCGGCGGCGCTCACCCTCACGCTTCAGAATCTCGGGCTGGCAGGCGTTTCCGACGCACGGGCGCGGATCGTCAGCACGAACCCCGCGCTCCCCATCGAATCGGGCGCGCTGAGTGCGCCGTTCTCGCTCGGCCCCGAAGGCATGGTGGAGCTCGAAGGGCTCGCGTTCACGCTCGGGCTCGACGCCGCCGTCGGCTTGCAGGACGGGCTGGCGGTCGAGATGACGTTCGATGGGACGACGCTCGTTCAGCCGCTTGGACCGATCTCGGTGGGCACGCCGGTCGCGGTGTTCGAGGACGCGGCGGGCTCGATGGCAGCGTGGGATACGGGCACGGGGTGGGGCCTCGCGAGCACGAGCACGTCGCCGCCGACCTCGTTCGCCGACAGCCCGACGGGGTCGTATGGGAATAATGTCTCGAACGCGCTGACGCTAGCCGAGCCGCTGGACCTCAGCGACGGCGTGAGCCCGCAGCTACGGTTCAGCGCGCGCTGGGACATCGAGTCCAACTATGACTTCGTGCAGGTCCGTGCTTCGACGAACGGCACGAACTGGACGCCGCTGGCGGGCCGCTACACCCGGCCCGGCTCCGGCTCCGGCGATCAGACTTCCGGCGAGCCCGGCTACGACGGCACACGGACGCAGTGGGCCGAGGAACTGATGGACCTGAGCGCCTACGAAGGCGAACCGGAGGTCTACCTCCAGTTCCGGTTGCAATCCGACGGCTCCGTCACCGGCGACGGGTTCTACCTCGACGACCTCGCGGTGGAGACGTTCTCGAACGGGAGCACGGTGGCGAACGAGACAGGCACGGCTCCAACCCGGCCCGCGCTCTACGATAACTACCCGAACCCGTTCACCAACTCGACGCTCATCCCGTTCGACCTCCCCGAGGCGGGTCCAGTGACGCTCACGGTGTACGATCTGCTCGGCCAGCGCGTCCGCGTGCTCACCGATGGAGACCGTGCTGCAGGTCCGCACAGCGTGAGGTGGGACGGTCGGGACGCCTCGGGTCAGGCCGCGGCGAGCGGGGTTTACGTCTGCACGCTCCGTGCCGCCGGGGCCGTGTCGACACGCAAGCTCCTCGTGGTCCGGTAGCGTCCTCGGCGAGAGCTAAGCGTCGCGGCGGATCTCTTCGTACTCCACGTCGATAACCTCGTCCTGCGCGGGGGGCTGCGCGGGTGCTGCGGCGGGCGGCCACGTCGCGACGTGGACCGTGCCGCCGAGGATTCCTCGCTGGAACCGCTTCATGACGATCCGCTTGATGACGGCGCGCGTCGGCGGGAAGAGCCCGAGGAATCCGACGACATCGGTCAGCACGCCGGGCGTCAGCAGGAGGGCGCCGGCGATGAGGATGATGAGGCCGTCGGTGATCTCGCTGCCCGGCATCGCGCCGGAGGCGACGCGGGCGCGGAATCGGGCGAGGACGGAGAGCCCTTCGCGGTGGGCGAGGAACGAGCCGAGCAGCGCCGTGGCTGCGATGATCCCGACCGTAGGCCAGAACCCAATCTGCTGCCCGAGCCATACGAGGAGCGCGAGTTCCAGGATCGGGACGAGCGTGAACAGCAGCAGGAGGCGGCCGAAAAGGGATCGGTTCGGGGCAGGGGGCATCGGGGTGAAGATCGAGTCCGCGTCGGGAAGAGGGAGCCGGGGCCGTGTAACGCGCGGTGCCGCTAAATATTCCGGTGCGACGCGCTTTCACGCGTGCGGCAGGCGAAGGCTGACCCGGCGGCGTCACGTCGGGCGTACGAGAGATCGGCGGTGCTGGTTGCTGGCCGGAGACGGGGCCGCATGCGTAGTCTTGTCTGCTCGAATAACCGCGTCTCTCCGAATCCTCCTGCTCCTATGACCGACATGAAAGCCCTCTCCCTCTACGCTATCGACGCCGACCTGCTCGCGCTCGAAGACGCCCTGCTCGCGGCCGGCGGAGAGATCACCGATGAGATCGAGGCCGAGCACAACCACCTCCTCGATGTGCGGGACCAGAAGGTGGAGGGTTACCTCCGGGTCCTCCGGCGGCTCGAGACGACGGCCGAGGCGATCAAGGTCGAGCGGCAGCGGCTGCAAGAGGCCGAGCGCAGCATGACGAACGCGGCGCAGTCGCTCAAGGACCGCCTCGCCGCCTCGATGCAGCAGCACGGCGACAGCGAGTACCTCACCTCGCTCGGCCGCGTCAAGCTGCAGCGCAGCGGCACTGTGCCCGTCGAACTCCTCGTGGACGTGGACGGGCTGCCCGATTCCTACGTCCGTGTCAAGCGCTCGGCCGACCTCACGGCGCTGCGGGAGGCGTTGCAGTCAGAGGATGCGGCGGAGCGGGCGGACGCCGAGCGGCTCGCCCAACTCGGCGAGGCCAAGCACTACGTGCGGATCTACTGACCCCACCGCGCAACGACGGGGACCTAGATCACGCTGAGACGGCGAGGGGAGAGCCCGTCGCAGACGTGGGCACACCGTCGCGAAAGGGGCTATGGACGGGGTAATTCGGAGTTCGAAGCGGACAACACATCGGCATGAATGACGTATGTTTCCGGGCGTCCGGTGTTTGCAAGAGGCCGTGTCGAACCCTCACCACGCCCTCCGCTCCACAGCCCAAACCTCGACCTCCACCTGGCATGAGATTCCCCCTCGCCCTTCTCTTCTCGACCGCGCTCCTCCTCTCCGCATGCGACGCCGTCGTCGACGTGCCCTCGGATCAGGTGGCGGCATACACCGCGAGCCCGGCTACGGATGCGGCCTCGCGCATGGCGACGGCGCCCACCGCCTCGTGCCCCTGCTTCTCCCGCTCTTCCCTCGGCGATTCTCCGGTCGTGTCACAGTACCGCGGCGTCGGCGTGCCGGCTCCGTACCTCTTCTTCGACGCCTTCAACTACTACGGCCTAGACATGCGTCGGACCGAGGTTCGGGCGACTCTCCACTCGAAAGAGGGCACGTTCGAGGAGGTGGCCGCCGTCTACATCACACCGGACAATGACGGCCTGCACCTCATCTGCACGCGGCAGGAACTCGTCCGTCACCCGGCCTCCGGCGACTTGACGTACCGCTATCAGACCCTCTCGCCGACCGTCGATGAAGCGGAGGCGTGCCGGCAGGACCTCGCGGGGTTTGTGGCCGAGCGCGAGCCGTGCCAGGGGGGCGCCTGCGGCATCCCGTACTCGGACGCCCAACTCGACCCGGATTACCCGCCGTACCACGACGGCAACTTCGACACGCCGAAGCCGGTGCTCGACCGGATGCGCCTCGAAGTCGAGCGCGTCGGCCGGATGCTGCAGGTGCTTTCCTGACACGGCTCCTACCTGTTGACGAATTGGAAGCGCCTCGGGACACACGTTCCGAGGCGCTTCTCCGTTGTTGTAAACGGCAGGACCAGAGCCCGACCCGTCGCGTATTTTGGCGACGGACCTGTGCCCGCCCTGTGCTACTGAGTGATCGCTTTTCCCCGAACCTATATGTACCGACCCCGGCTGCCACGACTCCTCATTTTGTGCATTTTCGCAGGTGGATGGGCCGCCGGCACGACGCCTGCCGCCGCTCAATCGGAGTCGAGTCCTGCGGAGGTCGTAACGCGCACGCACACGCCTGCCGACGCGCTCTTCATGCGGGGAATGATCCCGCACCACGCGCAGGCCCTCGACATGACGGCGCTCGTGCCCGCCCGGACGACCCGCCGCGATCTCCTCCTCCTCGCCGAACGGATCGAGGTGGCTCAGGGCGATGAGATCGCGTGGATGCAGCGGTGGTTGCAGGACCGGGACGAAGAAGTGCCGATGGTAGGCGCCGGCCACGCGCACCATGGTGCCGGGCACCACACCCTCATGCCCGGCATGCTGACGCCCGAGCAACTCGCCCAGCTCGCCGAGGCGTCGGGCCCCGCGTTCGACCGCCTCTTCTTGGAGTTCATGATCCAGCACCACGAGGGCGCGCTCGTCATGGTCAACGACCTGCTAGCGAGCCCAGGCGCCGCCCAACTCACGGAGGTCTACCGCTTCGCCTCCGACATCGATGCGGACCAGCGCGCGGACATCCAGCGGATGAAGGCCATGCTCGAGGGCCCGCTCGCCGCGCCGGACGAACGATAGCCTCACTCCATCCCCCACATCTCCCCACCCCCATCCCCGTCGCCCATGACCGCCCTCCCGATATCCCTCGTGCGCCGCGTCGTTGCTGCGCTCTGCCTCTGCACCTTTGCGCTCGGCGTCTCTTTATCGGCGAGCGCGCAGACGATGACCGCAGGTGAGAAGGCGCAGGACCCCCGCGTCGGACTCAAAGCTGGGTGGCAGGACGCGGAATCGGCGGCGATGAATATGGAACTGGTCGCCCACGTCCCGCGCCCCGACGGGTTCTTCAACCCCGACGATCCGGGCGACTTCAGCTATATGAATTCCGACTTCGCCTTTCGGGGGGACCACCTCTTCCTCGGGAGCTTCCACGGGCTCCAAATCTGGAACATCGCCGATCCGAGCCAGCCTACACTGCGCCTCACGCTCCCATGTCCGGGCGGGCAGGGCGACGTTTCCGTCCACGGCGATCTCCTCTTCATGTCGGTCGAAGAGACCCGCGGCCGTCTCGACTGCGGCCCGCAGGGCGTCTCGGAGGTGGTCAGCGACGAGCGCTTCCGCGGCGTGCGCGTCTACGACATCAGCGACGTCGACCGCCCGAAGCAGGTCGCGGCGGTGCAGACGTGCCGCGGCTCGCACACCCACACGCTTGTGCCCGACGTAGAGGATGACTCCCGCGTGTTTATCTACGTCTCCGGCACGAGTCAGGTGAGGCCGAGCGAGGAGCTGCCCGGCTGCTCGGGCCGGTCGCCCGACGAGGACCCGAACACCTCGCTGTTCCGCATCGAAGTCATCGAAGTGCCGCTCGACGCTCCTCAGGACGCGCGCATCGTCAGCACGCCGCGCATCTTCGCCGATGCGACCTCCGGTGACATCGCCGGACTCTGGCCGGGCGGCCCCCACGGCGAGGGCACGCAGGAGACGAGCACGACGAACCAGTGCCACGACATCACGGTCTATCCCGAGCTCGGCCTCGCGGCGGGCGCGTGCTCCGGCAACGGCATCCTCCTTGACATCAGCGACCCCGCGAATCCGAAGCGGATCGACGAGGTGATCGACCCCAACTTTGCCTACTGGCATTCGGCGACGTTCAACAACGACGGCAGCACGGTGCTCTTCACCGACGAGTGGGGCGGCGGGCTCGCCCCGCGCTGCCGCGATACGGATCGCCCGGAGTGGGGCGCGAACGCGATCTTTACGCTCGAGGACGGGGAATTGGAACACGCCAGCTATTACAAGCTGCCCGCGCCGCAGACATCGGAGGAGAACTGCGTCGCGCACAACGGCTCGCTCGTTCCGATCCCCGGCCGCGACGTGATGGCGCAGGCGTGGTATCAGGGCGGCGTCTCCGTCCTCGACTTCACCGATCCCGCCAACCCGCAGGAGATCGCCTACTTCGACCGGGGCCCGATGAATGCGAAGCGGATGGTGATGGCCGGATACTGGTCGGTGTACTGGTATAACGGCTACCTCTACGCCTCCGAGATCGGTCGCGGGCTCGACGTGTTCAAGCTGACGCCGAGCGAGCACGTGTCGCAGAACGAGATCGACGCGGCGGAGTCGATCCACGACGAAGAGGTGAATCCCCAGCTTCAGACGCGGATCGTGTGGCCTGCTAGCTTCTCCGTCGCGCGGGCGTACCTCGATCAGCTAGCGCGCCACGAACACCTCACGTCCGAGCAGGTAGCCCGCGTGGGGGGTGAGATCGATCAGGTGGAGCAACTCGCTGCGCGGTCGAAGGGCGGCGCGGCAGTGGCTCGGCTCGCGAGTACGGCCGCGATGGTCGAGGGCGAAGCCGGGGTCGCTGAGGCGGGCGCGTCGCCCGAAGCCGCGCGCCGGCTCCGTCTGCTCGCCGCGACGCTACGCGAATTGGGAGGCGCGCTGCCGTAATGCTGCGTTGGCACATCCGATGGGGTAGTGTCTCTTCCGCGACATGGGAGCGCTTGTTGTAAGCCGGTGTATGGTGGGTCGACCGCTCTGCGAGTCAATACGCCACCTGCTTTAGAACGATCCGAACGTATGAAGACCTACGAAGCCCCTCGCTTAATCCCCTACGGCACGGTCGCCCACGTGACGGCGTATGCGGGGGCCCCGGGCACCGGCGACGTTCTCGTTGATGTCAACGGGACTGTGATTGCTACGGATGCCCTCTCGGGCGCCGATTTCTGTCAGGTCATGGGCTCCAATGGCACCCCCGTGCTTTATCCCATAGAGACATGCCCGCTGAACCCATAGTAGTCTAACAAGCTCGCCTCGAGCACATCAAGAGCGTGACGGATCCCCATGGAGGCCGCTTCCAACTGGAAGCGGCCTTCTGTATTTCTCCCTTCATCGTGCAGGTACCGAACCGGGTATGCGGGAGACCATGCGGCTGTACGAGGCAATGCCCGTGGGTGCCCGTGAAAGGGGGGGGGCTTCTGCACAGGTTCTGGATATCGCTCGATTAAGTTGAGCCACTCACCTGACCTCTGCACCGAGAACGCTTCCCCCGCCATGAGACCACACTCGTACGTGTTCGCCATCGTAGTTGCCCTGTTCACGCTGGGCGCTTTCTCCGCCTGCGACTCGTCGACCACATCTGGAAACATCGATGACCCGACACTCGGCGAGGTCGATCCGTCGCTCTTCGTCGACGCCGCGATTGTCGGCGAGATCACCGAGGAGGCCTGCGTGCTCTCCGGCGGGACCGAGACCACGTGCATCCGCTTCTCTGTGAACACGGACCCGGTGGACCACACCGCCGGGCCGTGGTGTCCGGGGACGATCCAAGCCGACGCCTCTGAGGGCGGGATCTGGCCCGAGGGCGGGATCGCCTACGAGGTCGACGGCTCATTCATCGAGAACCTCGACACCTTCTATGACGATCCGTTCTGGCAGATGTACGATGACGAGGGCGACGTCTTTATCACGGACTCGCAGGAGGACTGCGCCGCTGCGGCGAATCCGAACGTCGGCGAGGAGTACGCCAACTTCTGCGTCGAATGCCAGACGTCGTACCTCGAGCCGGAGGCGCAGATCACGTACGTCATCCCGAAGCAACCCGTTTCCGTGAATGGTACCGGCCCCACGAGCGACCCGATGGGCGTGGCCTTCAACGGCATCAGCTTCGCCCCGCCGGCCCCGACCGACCGCATCCTCGGTGCCTACACGCTCGCCCCGTTCGACGACTGCGGCGGCCACGTCAACCTCAACGTTGGCTACCACTACCACGAGGCGACGGGGTGCGGGACGCAGGTGGCCCAGAGCGACGGGCACGCCCCTATGATCGGCTATGCGCTCGACGGCATCCCGTTCTACGCGCAGATGGGCACCGACGGCCAGGAGCCGACGGACCTCGACGAATGTCGCGGCCACACGGATGACGAGCGCGGGTACCACTACCACGTGGCTTCGCCCGGGGCGAACCAGTTCGTCGGCTGCTTTCGCGGCGAGTACGGGTGCGCTCTCGCCGGCGACGGGGCGGGGCTTACGTGCGATGCGACGCAGGGTCCGGGAGGCCCGCCTGGTGGGGGCCCGCCCGGAGGCCGCCCCGGCCCGCCCGAGGGCAGGACGTCAGCAGACGCTGAGGCGGCGCACACCCACGCGTTCCCGGGGCCTCACGACCACCACTAGATCGCCTGTGCTCTCTGCTGCTGGCCTACCCGCCCGTCGCGCGGTTGCAGGTCGGTGGCGGTATCATGGTGTCCGGACTCCTCCCCCTTCTCCGATGCCCCGCACCCTCCTCGTTGCCGACGACGAACCGGCCATCCGGGACCTGCTCCGCGACTTCTTCGAGGCGGAGGGGTATACCGTCGTGACGGCCTCGGATGGGAGGGAGGCCCTCGCCGTGGCTCGCGAGGCCGCGCCCGACCTCGTGCTCCTCGACGTGATGATGCCGTGGGTGGACGGGTTCGACGTCGTCCGCGAGCTCCGGCGCGAGGGCCAGACGCCGGTCATCCTCCTCACGGCCCGCGTGGAGGAGGCCGACAAGGTGAAGGGGCTCGGGCTCGGGGCCGACGACTACGTCACCAAGCCGTTCAGCTTCCACGAGGTCGCCGCCCGCGTCCAGGCCGTCCTCCGCCGGAGCGAACCGAAAGGCGTGCTGAGGGGCGGGGACATCGCTCTGGACGTGGAGGCGTACCGCGTCACCGTCCGAGGCGAATGGGCGGAGCTCACCCCGGCCGAGTTCAATATCCTCCGCGCCCTCATGGCAGCGTCTGGTCGCGCCTTGTCCCGCCTCGACCTCCTCGAAGTCCTCGGTCGTGACTACGACGGCTCGGAGCGGACCGTCGACTCCCACGTCCGCAACCTCCGCGTCAAGGTTGAGGTCGACCCCAAGACTCCGGCGCACATCGAGACCGTGTTCGGGACCGGATACCGGTTCGCGCCACGGGTGGGAGGCGCCCCGTGACCGGTTCGCTGAGGGGGCGGTGGACGCTCGTGCTCGTCGGCGTGTGCCTTCTGGAGGCCGCGCTCGTCGCCGTCGCCGTCCGTGTCTCTACGGCGACGGCGTTCGACCGGTTCGTGATCGAGGAGGCACTGGAGGGGTTCGTCGACGACGTCGAGGCCACGGCGCGGGCCTCGGGGACGATCACGGCCGAGGGGGTCGAGGAGGCCCGCCTGCCTGCCGGGCCGCCACCCCGACCGGGGACCCTCCCTGACGATCGCAGCCGACCGTCCCGCAGACTCCCGCCCCCTGCCACGCTCGGGCAGCGGATCGCGTTCGGGCTCGCCGACGCCGAGGGCCGCGTCGTCCGCCCGTTCGACGCGTACGCCGTGGGCGACGTACTCCCGCCCGCCGCGCTCGACGACGGGCGCGCGGTGGTCGTGGACGGCCGGCGCGTGGCGACCGCATTCGTCCCACGAGACGCCGCTGACGCCCTCCACGGCCTGCCTGCGTCGAGCCCCGAGGTCCGGTTTGTCGCCTCGTCCACGGTCGCGCTCGTCGCCGCGCTGGGGCTCGCGCTCGCCGTTTCGCTCGCCGTCGGCGCGTGGCTGGCCGGCCGGACGACCCGCCCGCTCCGCCGGCTCACCGAGGCCGTCCGTGCGATTGCAGCGGGCGACCTCGGCCAAACTGTTTCCGTCGCCAGTGCCGACGAGGTCGGCGCGCTCGCCGACGCCTTCAACACGATGAGCGCCCGGCTCGCCGAGGCGACGGCGCTCCGCCAGCGGATGACAGCCGACGTGTCGCACGACCTCCGCACACCGGTGACGACGGTGCTCGGGACGCTGGAACTCATCGAGAGCGGGGCGCTCGCCGCGACGCCCGAGCGGATCCGGACGGCCCGCGTCCAGGCCGAGCGGCTCGCCCGGCTCGTCGAGGCCTTCCACACGCTCGCCCTCGCCGACGCGGGTGACCTCCCCGTCCACCTCACGCGCCTCGTACCGGCTGACACGCTCCGGCACGCGGCCGCGGCGTTCGAGGCCCGCGCGGAGGCGGTAGGCGTCGAACTCGCCGTCGAGGCCGAGGGCGCGCCGGACTTGCGGGCCGACCCCGACCGCCTCGCGCAGATCCTCGACAACCTCGTCTCGAATGCGCTCCGGTATACGCCGTCGGGCGGCCACGTCACGCTCTCCGCCCGGCCTGCACCGGACGGCGTCGAGGTTGATGTCATGGACACGGGCTCGGGGATCGCGTCGGACGTGCTCCCCCACGTGTTCGAGCGGTCGGTCCGGGCTGACGGCGCGCGGGCAGGCGGGGGCTCAGGGCTCGGCCTCAGCATCGTCCGCTCGCTCACGGAGGCGATGGGGGGGGCAGTCGGTATCGTGAGCGTGCCCGGGGAGGGCACGACGGTCACCGTCACGCTCCCGGCGTGGGACGGGCCGTCTGCCGGGGGTGCCTCGGAGCCGCGCTGAGCTCGCGGCTGCACGGGATCTGGACATTTGCTCTCTAGACTGGGGCCGTCCACCCACCGCTCCCCTGATGCCCAAGCTCACCCTTCTGTTCGTCGCCCTCGCGCTGGCGCTCTCTGCCTGCGATTCCGACAGCACTGACGCGCCCGTCGTCGGGGTCGTCTTCGACCCCGCGCTCCTCACCGGCTCCAACGTCATCGGCGCGGCCACGCTCGTCGATTGCACGCTGACGGACGGGACCGAGACCCGGTGCTACGAGGTCTCGTTTGGGGCCAACCCGGTCGAGGACGGGCCGTACTGCCCCCAGACCATCGATGAGGTCGGCGGCGTCGGGTTCTACGACGGCGCGACGAACCCCGGCTTCCAGGCGCTCAAGGCCGAGCTCTGGGACGCGATGGAGGCCGACGGCTACGACATCGTCGACGCTGATGGCAACGTTAATGTCGCCGATCCGGGTGCGCCCGGAGGCGTGTCGCCAGCGTGCCTCGAAGCCACGCCCGACGACGGGCTCGTACTCACGTTCACTATCCCGGCCGTCCCGACCCCACTCAGCACGCCCGACGCCATCGGGACGGTCGAATTTATAGGCCTCTCGCTCGATGGCATCCCGATCGCGGGCGTCCCACCGTCCGTCGTGGGCATGGGCGCGGGCGACCCGCGGGGCGGCAACATCCCCGCCATCGGCGGGTGCGGCGGCCACATCGACCCGCGCGGGTACCTCCACTGGCACCTCGGCCCCGAGGAGGCGAACAACGTCCTCGACGCGAACGGCATCACAGATGTCCGTTGCACGGCCGTCCCCCAGAGCACGACCGCACTCATCGGGTTTGCCAAGGACGGCTACCCGATCTACGCGTCGCAGGATGCAGCCGGGATGCCGAGCGACCTCGACGCCTGTGGCGGCCACACGTCCACGACGGCCGACTACGCCGACGAGGTCTACCACTACCACGTTTCGTCCACCGATGCCCCGAACGTGCCGTCGTGTGTCGTCGGCGCCTCGGTGCGGCAACCTTTTCAGTTTCAGTGATGCCACGCCGCGCCCTCGTCCTCGTGCTCGCGTTGTGGAGCGCGCAGGCCCTCGCCCACGACCCCCGCTCGGCGGCCGTTGAGGTCGAGGTTACCGAGTCCGCCGCCACGGTCCACCTCGCCGTTTCGCAGGCCGGCCTCCACGCTGCCCTCGAAGCCGGGGTGGGCCGGTCGGTCGACACCCAGGCTGAGGACTACCGCGCGCTCGTGGCCGACCACCTCCGCCGGACGCTCGGGCTCTCGGCGGACGGTCATGAGCTGACGGTCAGCGACATCGGGCTCCGGCTCGGCAGTCACCAATCCGACGCACGGTTTGCTGTCGAGCTGCCGTCCGGTACGGAGATGCTGACCGTCGCCGTCGACGTCTTGGACGGCGTAGAAGGCCACCAGACCATCGTGCGCGTCCGCCACCGGGGCGATACGACGCGGGCCGTGCTCTCTGAGGCTATGGGCGGGACCGTGACCGTCGCGGTCTCGGAGCCGGTCGCTTCCAGGGCCGATTCCGGTACTGCTGCGGCGCCCGGACCACTCCGCGCGGGCCGGGCGTGGGCGCTCAGCCTGGTTGCGATCGCCGTCGTCCTGCTGCTCATCGGCATGACCCGCCGGTCGGCGACCACAACGTGACCCTCCCGGCTCTCCACCATTCTTCCCTTGGATGTATGACCACATCCTTCCAGGTCCCGATCTGGCTCTCCGTTGCCTTCGCCACCGGGCTGTTCGCCCTCGCCGAAGAAAACAGCCTGCACGATGCTGCATGGCACGGCGCTGGTCCACACTGCGACCCACCTTGTACCGTCTCATCCTGATCGCCGCAATGGCGGTCCTCACGATGGCCCCCGACGCCTCGGCCCAGACGACCTCCGAGGTGACGAGCACTGTCCTCAATGCGTCCGACGACCAGCCGCTCCCAGGCGCGACCGTCATCTTCATCCGCGCGGCGCCGGACAACACGCGCACGGGAGCAGCGGCCGCCCTCGATGGGTCGTTCCGGCTCGCCGTGGCGCCGGGCTTGTACCGCCTCCGTGTCTCGTTCGTCGGCTACCAGCCGCTGGAGCGTGACGTGGCCGTGACCGGCGACCCGGTGGCGCTCGGCCGGCTGCCGCTCGCCTTCGACGACGCCGTGCTCGCCCAGAGCCTGACGACGGACGCCGTGGACGCGTCGGCGTGCAGGGGCGTGTGCTGCTCCGCCACCGGTTTCCTGCGGTGGGCCGGACGCTCACACGAATAGCGCTGTCTCCACTTCGGCCGTTGCCGTGAACGTCTCCCAAGAGCGTTCGCGTTCGCGGGCCGGGACCAGACCCGGCGCTACCCACTCACCCCGGCGAAGAGGATTCACACCCCGTGCTTGTTGCGGCCCGTGACCTGCTGGCGTACGGTCACCGCCGCGCTGAGCTCGCAGGTTCTCCTTACTCCTCGATGAGTACGACATCGAGGGTGATGTCGATCATCTTGCCGACGATCGCGTTGCCAAACTCAGCGACCTTATTCCATTCGAGGCCAAAATCGAAACGGTCGAGGCGCCCGGTTGCCAAGAAGTCGACGCGTCGTTTTCCATCTCGGATGATGCGCTCATCATGACGCACGGCATGGAGCTCTATCGGCTTGGTCACGCCTCGTATCGTCAACATCCCCGTGATGACATACGTGCTGTCCCCGACATGCTCGAACGAGGTGCTCTCGAAAAGGAGGTCGGGGTGCTGCTCCGCGTCGAAGAAAAAGGGCTGCATCAACTCCTCGTCTCGTGCGGGAATGCCCGTATAGACACTTGCGACTGAGATGGATGCGTTGATCTGGGCACCTTCGAAATCGTCGCCGGACCTGACGACGGTCCCATTAAACGAGCGGAAGACCCCATCCACATGAGTGAAATAGAAATGCTGCACCTTGAAGCCAACCGTGGACGGTCCCTGAGCGATCCGCCACGTGGTCTGGCTCCAAGCATAGGAAGGCCACAGGAGGAGTATCCCAAGTAGAACAAACGCGGTACGTATCATCGGGTAAGGGCTGTCACATCCAGTGCATGGAGCCGTGCGAAGATATGCACCGACAGGTTATGATAGGATCGCAGGAGATGACGACCCTGGAGTCGAGCGTAGCCGTCTGGTCATTCCCCACGCCCGAGATAGGTGGACTGTGCGTTCGGTTGACGATGTGGATATCGGCGCTCATCGAGAACGCGCTCGACGGGAGCCAGATCAACTGACCGCAGAGGAGGATCGTCCGTTTGAGTGATCCTGTCCCCCCGAGAGAGCGTACCGATCGTAGTCCCTCTTTGCACAAGGAGTGCCTGCGGAGCGTGCCGCACGTTGTGCCCCAGGCGTGTTACGCTGCCGGGACTAAAGGCACGGGTATTGCCCGCCATGAGGCTCAGCACCCCACATCCGCCTCCTCGAACGGGTGCTCCAACTCAATAGCAATCCGATAGCAGTCGGGGAGCCCAAACGCAAAGAGGCTTCAGGTCAGAGTGACCTGAAGCCTCTTGCATGGTACCCCCGGTAGGGCTCGAACCTACGACCCGCTGATTAAGAGTCAGCTGCTCTGCCAACTGAGCTACGGAGGCGCTTGGAGTGCCCAAAATAACAACGGGAACCGGAATGCAGTTCCGGCCCCCGTTGAAGCGTGGTTGAATAGCGCTGCGCTCAGCCCAATTCGTCCGGGCAGGCGAGGGGGCGGACGATCGCATCGCCTTTGCCGTGCTCGCGGAGGTGGTAGGCGTACGTGTGCATCGTAGCGATGTCTTCGGGGGAGATCCCGAGCTCCTCGCGCACGGCCTCGAGCGTCTGCGGCTCGCCGGGCTCGATCTCGCCATCGGCGAGGGCGACGTCGACGAGGTTGAGCATCAGCCCGCGGCGGATCGACTCATCGGTGTCCTTGAGGAGGTCGAGGCAGGCGCGGAGGGACGGGGGAGAGATGCTGAGGGCGAACGCGCGCTGGCGGGCGTCCTCGGAGAGCCCCTCGAGCTGGAGCGATTCGAGGATCTGGTCGGACTCGCGCTCGTCGATGGTATCGTCGGCGGCGGCGAGGGCGAAGAGGGCGCCGTAGAAGGCGAGCCGTTGTCGCTCGGAAAGGCCCGAGAGGTCGAGCACGGAGGGAGCGGGGGGAAGTTGGGTGGCAGCCATATGCGGAGATTGGAGTCGGTCGGAGGGGGACGGTTAAGATACGGACGTTGACGCGCGATCCGTTGCGGCGGCTTCGCGGTCGAAGAGGTCGAGGAGCGGGCGGCGACGCCACGCCGGGCTGTACTTCCGCATCCAGCGGCGGTCGACGGTGTGCTTGAGGCGGAGAATCGGGCCGCCGCGCAGCCAGAGCCGACCGGAGACCCAGAGGCCCTCGGGCTCTCCGGTCGAGAGGATGAGCGGCGTGAGTGGGTAGGGCGTGAACGCGCTGAGATCGAGGTCGCCGAGGGAGCGATCCGCCAACAACGCATCGAGCGCGCGGGCGATGTTGTCGCGGAGCAGCGGCCCCTGTTTGACGGCGTTGACGCCAATCTTCTTCAAGTCGGGATAGCTGTCGAGCGCCGCGCAGTCGCCCGCCGCGAAGAGCCACGGGGCCGAGGGGCACTGCATCGTGTCGGCGACGCGGAGGAAGCCGGCGTCGTCCACGGGCAACCCAGACTCGCGGAAGAGGGGCGGACCTGCCGTGCCGGTCGCCCACAGCACGCGGTCGGCCGCGATGCGGGTGCCGTCGGCGAGGACGACCTCGCCGTTCTCCGCCGCTTCGACGCGCGTCGAGAGGGTGACGGTGACGCCACGCTGTTCCAACAGGCGAAGGGCTTCGCGCTGCATCCCGGCCGGGACGTTCGGTAGCAACGAATCGGCCGGTTCGAAGAGGGTCAGCCGGAGGGCGTCGGGCCGAGTGGCGCCGACGCGCGCGCTGACGTTGAGTGCGACTTCGACGCCCGCCGCTCCGCCGCCCACAATCGCGAGGTGCTGCGTTCCGCTTTCGCGGTCGAGGGCGTCGCGGACGAACCGTTCGAGCGCTTCGATGTGGTGGAGCGGCTTCGTTGGAATCGCGTCGCCGGCCGCGTCCCGCTTCGGGTTCACGCCGCCGACGTCGAGCGCGGCGAGGTCGCACGGCAGCGTTTCGCCGGAGGCGAGCACGACGCCCGGCGGGTCGAGCGAGAGGCCTGTCACCCGGCTCTGCGTGAACGCCACGCCGGACGCGGCGCACAGCCGACGGAGATCGACCCGCACCTGCTCCGACGCGTAGACGCCGCCGAGGTGCTCGGGCACCATCCCCGAGTAGAACAGCGCGTCCGACTCATCGACGAGCGTGATGGCGACGCCGCGTGCCGTCCACGTCCCGGCGTGCTTCACGAGCGGCAGCATCGCGTGGCCCCCGCCGACGAGGACGAGGTGGGGCGAGCGGCTGCGTATGGCGGTGCGGGGGTCGATGGTGCGGGGCTAGCGGTCGAGCAGGCGGTTGATGATGTCCACGGCCGAGACGCCCTCGGCTTCGGCGTTGAAGTTGGGCACGATGCGGTGCCGGAGCACCGGGATCGCCATCCGGTCGACGTCCTCGACGAGCGGCGTGAGGCGGCCGTCGAGGAGGGCGTTCGCCTTCGCGCCGAGGATGAGGTACTGCGAAGCGCGCGGCCCGGCGCCGTAGCTGAGGTACGCATTCACGTGCTCCGGCGCGCTCTCGCGCCCGGGCCGTGTCTTCGTGACGAGCCGGACGGCGTGCTCGATCACGTTGTCCGCTACCGGCACCTCGCGCACGAGCGACTGGTAGGCCAGCAGCTCTTCGTGGCCGAGGACGGGCGCGATCTCGGCCGCCCGCGCCCCCGTCGTGCTTCGGACGACGTCGACCTCCTCGCGGAAGCTGGGGTAGTCGAGCCAGAGGTTCAGCATGAACCGGTCGAGCTGCGCTTCGGGGAGGGGGTACGTGCCCTCCTGCTCGATCGGGTTCTGCGTGGCGAGGACGAAGAATGGCGCCTCCAGCGGGAACGTCTCGCCCGAGGCCGTGACGTGGTGCTCCTGCATCGCTTCGAGCAGTGCGGCCTGCGTCTTCGGCGGCGTCCGGTTGATCTCGTCGGCGAGGACGACGTTCGCGAAGATGGGGCCGCGCACGAAGCGGAACACGCGGCGGCCGGTGTCGCGGTCCTCCTCGATGATCTCGGTGCCCGTGATGTCGCTCGGCATCAGGTCCGGCGTGAACTGGATCCGGCTGAACTTGAGGTCGAGCGCCGAGGCGAGCGAGCGGATCAGCAGCGTCTTGGCGAGGCCCGGCACGCCGACGAGGAGGCAGTGCCCGCGCGCGAGGAGGCACACGATCACGCCCCGCACGATCTCGTCCTGCCCGACGATGACTTTGCCGATCTCGCGACGGAGCCGGTCGTACGCATCATGCAGCGCGTCGACGGCGGCGGGGTCGGACGAAGCGGGGGCGGCCATAGCGATGGGATTCGGACGGGGGAAGGGAAGGCGGGAGCGCCGAGACCACACGCCTCAGCACGCTACGGCGAGATCAGCCTGCGATGTCGGGGGAGCGGAGCGATTCGTCTTTGATGGCGACGTACACGGACCTGCGCAGCTCGTCGATCCACTCGCTCATCACCTGCTGCCGCTTGTCTTGGAGGGCGAACTCCTCGATCAGCGCGTAGTCGTCGGCGAGCGTCATCGGGTGGGCGGGTGTGCGCCGCTGGAGCAGCACGATCTGGTACGCCTCGCGCCCGTCGAGCAGCTCCACGTTCGCCGGCTGGCTGATCTCGCCGACTTCGAGCGTGTCGAGCGTCTGCTTCCACGTCGGGCTGAGGGCGTCGTAGCGGAGGTCGCGGTCGCCGCTTTGGGGGACGGTTACGTTCCCGCCGCGTGCGGCGGACGTCTCGTCCTCGGAAAACTCCTTCGCCATCAGCGCGAACGACGCGCCGCCCGTCAGCACGGAGTCGCGGACCATCTCGAGTGTCGCGAGCGCCTCGGTCGGGTCGGTGCGGGAGGCGTCGATGCGGATGAGGACGTGGTTGAAGTCGACGACGTCGCCGACGCGGTTGTTGAGGCGCATGACGTGGTAGCCGAACTGCGTCTCGAATACCTGCGAGAGCTCGTCGGGGTTGAGCGTTGCAGCGATGGCGCCGAACTCGGGGACGAGGTCGCGGATGTTCACGCTCGCGTAGCGCCCGCCGCGAGTTGCGCTGCCGGGGTCGTCGGAGTAGCGCTGCGCGAGGGCTTCGATCGTCTCGGCGCCGGTGGCGATCGAATCGCGGATCGCGTCGATCGTCGCGCGGGCCTCGTCGCGGGCGGACTGATCGACGTCGGGGAACTGGACGACGTTCGCGACGCGGACGAGGTTCGGCACTTCGGGGATCGAGTCGGCCGGGATCGCGGCGAACCACTCGCGGACCTCCTGCGGCGTGATGCGGACCTGGAAGTACTTCCGGCGCTGGAGCGTCTGGGCAAGGAGCTGGTTCTGGACCTGCTTGCGGAAGTCCTCGCGGAGCTGGGCGACGCTCTTACCGTAGAGTTGGATCACCTGATCCTCGCCGCCGACTTGCGCGATGAGCGCTTCCGTCCGCTGATCGAGCGTCTCGTTGACCTCGTCGGGCGTGACGATGATGGTCGTATCGCGCTTCGCGTGCTCGACGAGAACCTCCTGCGTAATGAGGTCGTCGAGGGCTTGCCGGCGGACGACGTCGGTGACGGCGCCGCCTCGGGAGAGCTGGAGCGCGAGGGCTTCGACGTCGGAGCGGAGGATCACGTTGCTCCCGACGACGGCCACGATCCCATCGACCTGGCCGACGGGTTGAGCGACGGCGGCGGGGGCGAAGAGGAGGACGGCGCTGAGCGCGAGGAGGAGGCGGTACGGGGTCATAAACAAAGCGTGCTCGGTGGGGGATAGGCGGAACGTGCGCGTGCGCTCATTCCGTGTGCCGGGCGCGGGGCTCCGCGTTCCTCCCGGCGAGAAATCGGTCGTGCGGAAACGACGAGGGGACGCGTCATGGCGTCCCCTCACCCCGAACGGAGGGTTCGCGGATGTCGAGCTCGTTGCGGGCCTCGGCCTCGCTGCGGAGCCGTTGAACATGACGGGCGACCATCTGTTTCCGCGCCTGAATGGTCACCTGGCGGGTGATCTCGTCCTCGATCCACGCCAGCTCCGGCTCGGTGCCGGCCTCGGCGCGGTCGACGAGTTGGAGGACGTAGAACGCATCACCGGCTTCGATCACGGAGCTGATCTGGCCGGAGCCGAGCTGGGGGAGCGCCTGCCAGACCGAGGCCTCGTCGGCGGTGAGGAGTCGGCTCTCGGGGACGTACGAGCGGCCAAGTGCGAGGGCCGTCGCCGTGTCGGCGGCGAAGGCGCGCGCGGTGGCTTCCCACAACGAATCCTGATCGGCGCGGAGTGCGGCCCGCTGCATCGCGGCGCGGGCCGTCGCTGCGCTGTCGCGCGTCGCCGTCTGGATGAAGCGGACGCGGACGTAGGGCTCGCGCAGCCGGAGCCGCTCCCTGTTGCGCTCGAAATAGGTCTCCATCTCGGCGCGGCTGAGCGCGGCGGTGTCCTCGTCGTAGAGGGCCGCGAGGAGGGCCGCCGCGAGCACGGCGCGCTCGTTCTCGACGAGCTGACGCTGGACGTCGGGCCGGTCGCGGAGGCCGCGCGCCTCCGCTTCGCTCGCCATCAGCTCCGCCGTCACCCACTGCTCGATCACCTGCTGCCGCGCCGTCACGCTGTCCACGCCCGCCGGCACCGCGGCGAGCGCCGCCGTCAGGTCCGCTTCCGTCAGCCGCGCGTCCCCGATCCGGGCGACGTACGCGCGCGGTTCCGGGGTCGCCGGCTCGCAGCCCGCCGCCAGGGCGAGCACGAGCACGAGGGCGAAGAGGAGCGGGAGGCGAGGCATGGGGTGGGAGGATAGCAGAGAAGGGAGCGCGTCGGGCGGTCCGCCGGCTCCCTTCTCCAGTACGCTGCGCGAGGCGGTGTTATTGCGCGGTGTCAGTAGGGACCGACGCGCTCATCACGTCGTCGAAGGCGGTGCGGAGCCGCTCGGGATAGAGTTCGGCGTTGTACTTCCGGCGGAGCCGCTCGCGCAACTGGGTGTCGAGGAGGTCTTGGTATTGGGCGACGATCTGAGCGCGCGCCTCCTCGAACTTCATCGTGCGCGGCGGCTCGATCGCGTCGAGGTAGAGGATGGCCTTCCGGCTCTGGTAAGGCAGCACCTCCGTCCGCTGGCCGACCTCGAGCGCGAGCGCCTGGTCGAAGAGCGACTCGTTGGTCTTGCTGACGAAGACCGTGTCGATCCGCACGTCCTGCTCAGCGTCGGCCATCATCGCGTCGATCTCGGCCGGCGTCTTCCCTGCGTCGAGCGCGGCGGCGGCGACGGAGAGGAGCGAGTCGTTCCGGCTGTAGAAGCCGATCACGCGGTGCCGCTCGGGGAACTGGTAGTCGTCAATGCGCTGGGAGTAGTACACCAGAAGCCCGATCGAGTCACGTGCAGCCGCATTCCAGACCGAGTCCTCGGAGATGCGGAAGAGGAGCACGCCGTCGGCGTAGTCCTGCATGATGCGGCGGAACTCGGGGTCGCGGTCTTCGAGGCGGTACGCCGCGAGCTCGACGGCCTGCTCGTTGAGGTAGTCGTCAGCGAGGGCGAGGAGCTGGGAGAACTGGTCGGGGGCGGGGGCGACGCGCGTCTGCCGGAGGTAGTCGCTGAGCCCGCCGAGGGCGTACGTCGAGTCGCCGATTGTGGCGAACGTGCTGTCGCTGTACGTACCGAACCGCTCGACGACGGCACCCCGGAGGAGGCTGTCGGCGGGGTAGGCGGCAGTGGCGCGGCGGACGAGGGCCTCGTCGAGGGTACTGCCCACTTCGGCGCGGAACTCCTGCCCGACGGCCTGCCGGCGGACGGCCGTGCGCGGCAGCCGCTCGGCGAGCGGCTTCAGCGTCGAATACGCCTCGTCGTACGTCGGCATCTCCTTGCGGCCGGTGAGCTTGATGAGGTGGTAACCGAAGCGCGTCTCGACGATGTCCGAGACGTCACCGACGTTCTCGAGGTCGTAGGCTGCGTTCGCAAAGGGTTCGACCATCCGTACGCGGCTGAAGAACCCGAGGTCGCCGCCGTTCTGGCCGGAGGCCTGGTCGTCGGAGTACTGCCGGGCGAGCGTGGCGAAGTCCTCGCCGGCGAGGATGCGCTGCCGGAGCGATGCGGCGAGTTCGCGGGCCTGCGTCGAGTCCGCTGCCGTGGCCTCCGGGCCGAGGCGGATGAGGATGTGCGAGGCGCTGATCTCGGGCGACGCGGCCCGGCGGTCGGCTACGCGGAGGATGTGGTAGCCGAAGCTCGTGCGGAAGACGGGCGAGACCTCGCCGACGGGCGTGGTGTAGGCCTGGCGCTCGAACGCGTCGATCATCCGGCCGCCCGTGAAGTACCCGAGGTCGCCCTCGTTGCGCGCGGCCGACGGGTCCTCGGAATGGCGGACGGCGAGCGCTGCGAAGTCGGCCCCGGCGATGACGGAGTCACGGATCGCGGAGAGCTTGGCATAGGCGGCAAGCGTGTCCTCGGGCGCGGCGTTCTCGTCGACGCGGAGGAGGATGTGCGAGGCGCGAAGCTCCTCTTTCTGCTTGTCGTAGAGGTCGCGGATGATGCCGTCGAGCACCTCGCGTTCCACGAAGTACGGCTTCGCGAGCTGCGCGCGGTAGTCGTTGATCTCGCGCACGAGCGCGGTGTCCTCGTCGAGCCCGAGGTCGCGGGCCTGCTGGACCTTGAGGCGGAAGTCGACGTAGCGCGAGAGGAAGTCGGCGTAGGCGGGGAACGAGTCCTGAGCCGCCGCTTCGCGCCCCCCGACGGAGAGGGCGTAGCGGGTCTCGAACTCGTCGAGCGTCAGCGTCTCGCCTGCGAACTGCGCCACGGCGCGGTCGTCGGAGGCGGGGAGACGGCCGGACGAGCAGCCGGCGAAGAGGAGCACGGCGAGGCCCGCAAGCGCGAAGGCGGGCCGCACGGTAGAAGGACGGAGTCGCAGCATAGTCATGGGGTGGAATGGCACGGCGAAAGGATCGCGTGGGTGGGGCTCTTCGAAAGCGAGCGAAAATACACCGCCCGGACAGGACCTGCCGGCCGAACCGCTTAAAGCGTCGGAGAAAAAGGGGAGGAGCGGACGGGCCAGGCAGCGGCGTAACGTCGGCCACGCGGCAGCCGCGTCCGGCGGACGAGCAACTTTTGGTGAAGGTCTCGGTCTACCTCTAAATCCTCGCCCCTAGCGCCCCTGCCCATGCCGCCGGACGACCGAGCCCTCATCGAAGCCTTCCAATCCGGCGACGAGTTCGCCTTCGTGGCGCTGTACAACCGCTACAAAGCGCCCGTCTACGCCTTCTGCGTCAAGATGCTGCTCGACCGCGCGGCGGCCGAGGACGTACTCCAGGAGACGTTCGTCCGCGTCTACGAGAACCGCGAGCGGCTGACGCGCCCCGGCTCGTTCAAGGCGTGGCTCTTCACGATCGCCCGGAACCAGTGCCTCAACCAGCTCCGCCGGCAGAACCGGCAGGTCTCACTCGGCGACACGGAGCCGGTCGGGCGCGGGGAGACGCCGTTCTCGAACCTCATGAAGAGCGAGCAGGTGGACCTCGTCAACGAGTACCTCGGCCAGCTCAAACCCGAGTACCGCGAGGTCATCGTGCTACGCGAATACCAGAATTTGTCGTACGAGGAGATCGCCGCCGTAACTCGGAACACCGTGAGTTCGGTAAAGAGCCGGCTTTTCAAAGCCCGCCGCAAGCTCGGCGAATTCCTCAAGCCGATCCTCGACCCCGAGCCGCCGGCCGTGGTCGTCGCCAAACCTCCCGTGGCCTGACGGCGTCCCGGTGACGCTCTCCGCCCGACCCTCCCGCTCCACGCCTCCCTCGCATGACCGACCACACCGAAGACCTCCTCAACCTCTACATCGACGGCGAACTCCCGCTCGATCAGCAGGGCGCGCTGTTCGCCCACCTCGCCGAGAGCCGAGAGGCCCGCGTGCAGTTCAACGCGCTGATGGCCTTCCGCCTCGCCACACGGATGGACGCCAACCCCGTCGCCCCCGCCGTCGACGAAGCCCTCTTCCAGCGGATCGACGGGCTCCGGGCGGGCCAGCAGCAGGCCGTGGGGCGGGCGGAGGACCGGCGGCCCTTTCGCGCCCTCCGGCGCCGCGTGACGATCGGGACGACGCTCGCGCTGATGGCCCTCGTGCTCGTGATCCGCGCCCTCGTCCCCGGCCCGCCGCCGACCGAAACGGTCCGCTTCATCTCCGTCGAGCACGTCGAGCCGGTCTACGTGATGTGGCCCGGCGTGACGGTCGAGGACGAGACGCTCGTCGGGCAGTGAGGGGTTGTCCGTGGTGATTGGTCCGTGTTCCGTGTCATTGGTTAGTGGCGTGCGGTGCGAAGCCACGGACAAAGGACGACTGCCTACCCTGTTACGAAGTGCGCTTCTTTGTCATCCTGAGCTTGTCGAAGGATCTGCGACGAGCAACGCGGTGCCGAGGAGAGATGGGCTTCGCCGAGCCCTACGGGGTTCCTCGACAAGCTCGGGATGACACGCAGAGCTCACCGAGCTTCTCCGCGGAGTGACGACCGACCACGGACGACTGACCACGGACAACCCCTCGTCTTTCACTCGGATTTGCGCAACGGGCGCGGGGGCGGCGGCTATACTTGGGCGACCTCTCCCTTCGCCCATCCGCACGCTCCATGGCCGACACCGTCCGCGTCCGCTTCGCCCCCAGCCCGACCGGGCTACTCCATATCGGCGGGCTCCGCACCGCGCTCTACAACTACCTCTTCGCCCGCAAGCACGGCGGCACCGTCCTCCTCCGCATCGAGGACACCGACCGCTCCCGCTACGTCGAAGAGGCCGAGGCCGACATCCTCGACTCGCTCGCGTGGGCCGGGCTCGACTACGACGAGGGGCCGGAGAAGGGCGGGCCGCACGCGCCGTACTACCAGTCCAAGCGGGGCGATCTGTACGAGCGCCACGTCGCGCAACTCGTCGAGAGCGGGCACGCGTACTACGCCTTCGACACGGAGGCCGAACTCGACGCGATGCGGGAGCGGCTGACGACGAAGGAGAACCCGACGCCGAAGTACGACGCGGTGACGCGGGCGGAGATGCAGAACTCGCTCACGCTCTCTGCCGAGGAGGTGCAGCGGCGGCTGGAGGCCGGCGACGAATACGTCGTCCGGCTGAAGGTGGAGCCCGGCCACTCGGTCCGCTTCGAGGATCTGATCCGAGGGTGGGTCTCGTTCGATTCGAGCGAGATCGACGATCAGGTCCTGCTCAAGAGCGACGGGATGCCGACGTACCACCTCGCGAACGTCGTGGACGACCACGCGATGGACATCACGCACGTCATCCGGGGCGAGGAGTGGCTGCCGTCCGTCCCCAAACACCTCCTGCTGTACGAGGCCTTCAATTGGGAGCCGCCCGCGATGGCGCACCTCCCGCTCATCCTCAGCCCGACCGGCGGCAAGCTCTCGAAGCGGAACGCCGACAAGATGGGCATCCCCGTTTCGGTGAAGGACTACCGCGCGGCTGGCTACGAGCCCGAGGCCCTGGTCAATTTTCTTGCGTTCCTCGGTTGGAACCCCGGCGACGAGCGCGAGCTGTTCTCATTCGACGAACTCGTCGACGCCTATTCGGTGGAACGGACCAGCCACAGCGGCGCACAGTTCAACCTCGACAAATTGAAGTGGTACAACGGCCAGTACCTCCGCGCCAAATCGGTGGACGCGCTCGCCGACGAGGTCCGACCTTTCCTCGACGAGCGCGGGCTGACGTATGACGACGAGACGCTGCACGGCGCGGCGGCGCTGATGCAGGAGCGGATTACGTTCGCCCACGAGATCGCGACGGACGCTGCCTACTTCTTCGAGGACCCGACCGAGTACGAGGAGGCGGGCGTCAAAAAGCGCTGGAAGGACGACAGTGCGGCCCTCGTCCGCGCCTACGCCGACCGGCTCGAAGCGGACGACGCATTCACCGTCGAGAGCACCGAAGCCGTGATGCGGCAGCTTGCCGAGGACGAAGGTGCTGGGTTCGGACGGATCATCCACCCGGTTCGGCTCGCGACGACGGGCGTGACGGGTGGGGCAGGGATGTTCGAGACCCTCGTCGTGATAGGCCGCGAGGCGACGATCCGCCGCCTCCGCCGCGCCGCCGACGTGCTCGGGTAAAGAGACGACCGATGAGCGACGACGGACTGTTTCAGATCAACGCGGCGAACGTGCCGTTCGCGGTCCTGCCCGGGCTCGTGCTGATGTTCACGCTCGCCCCGGCCGCCGCGCCGACGGTCCCGTTCGCGTTCACGGGGTTCTTCAGCGCGTTCGTCGGGGCCATGCTCGGCCTGCTCGTGTATCGGCAGGTGCGCGACTACGGGCCGCTCGCCCGCATCGGCGCGCTCACGGCGCTGCTCTTCGGGCTCTGGGCCGTGATCGAACTGATCGTGCCGTAGCTCAGCCGTCGAGCCGGTCGCGCAGCAGGGTCTGGACGGCCTTCGCGTCGGCGCCTTTCGGGGCGCGGCGCATGACCTGGCCGGTGAAGAAGCCCAGCAGCCGCGTCTCGCCCGCTCGGTAGCGCTCGACCTCGTCGGCGTGGGCGGCGAGGACGGCGTCCACGTCCGGCGCGAGCGCCGCGTCGTCGCGCACGGCCGCGAGCCCTCGGGCTTCGACGACGGCTTCTGCATCACCGCCTTCGTCGACAAGCGCGGCGATTACCTCGCTCGCCGCCGTTCGCGTGATCGTCTGCGCCCCGACGAGGCGGAGCACGTCGGCGAGCGCCTCCGGCGTGGCCGCCGACTCGGCGAGCGAACGGCCTCCGAGCGCCGGGCGTAGCTCGTGGACGAGGAGCACGGACGCCTCCCGCTCGGAGACGCCGACGGCGACGGTGGCGTCGAACAGCGCGTCGAGCGCCGCGTCGGACGCAAGTACGGCGGCTTCTTCCTCGCCGACGCCGCGCGCGACGAGGGCGTCGTACGCTGTACGCTCGTCGTCGGTGAGCCCGGCGGCGGGATCGCGTGGCGCTGCCGGCGGAGCGGGCGGTGTCGGTTTCTTCGAGGCAGCCGGTTTGGGCGCAGCGTTCTTCGTCTGCCGTCCCCACGTGTCTTTGAGGGCGACGATGCGGTTGAAGACGCGGGCGTCGGGCGTGCTGTCCTCGGGGTCGCGCCAGAAGAAGCCGAGCCGCTCGAACTGGTAGCGCGTGGCGTCGGCATCGTCGGCCACGCTCGGCTCTACGAAGCCGTCGGTCTCGAGGAGTGAAACGGGGTTCAGCGCGTCGAGGAAGTCCTCGAACGTGTCCGGCGCGGGATCGGTGAAGAGCCGGTCGTAGAGCCGGAACGTGGCGGGGAGCGCGTGCTCGGCGCTGAGCCAGTGGATCACGCCGCCGACCTTCCGGTCCGTCGGGTTTTCGCCCTCGCCCGTCGCCGGGTCAAATGTGCCGAGGTCGGCCGTGGCGCGGAGGCCGACGACGTTCCCGGCGTCGTCTTTCTCGACGTCGGTGCAGGTGATGACGTAGCCGTGGCGGAGGCGGACGGAGGCGCCGGGGGAGAGCCGCTTCCAGCCCTTCGGGGGCACCTCGGCGAAGTCGTCGCGCTCGATCCACAGCTCGCGCGTGAGCGGGAGCCGGCGCGTGGCGGGGGCATCGGCGGGCGGCGTCACGTCGTGCGGCCAGTACGGCGCGTCGGTCCACTGCGTGCCCTCGGGCAGGTTCTCGACCGTGAGTTTCAGCGGGTCCGTCACGGCGAGGACGCGCGGCGCGACGGCGTTGAGGTCGTTGCGGACGGCGTACTCGTAGCGGGCGAGGTCCACGCTCCCGTTGACTTTGGTGACGCCAATCTCGTCGAAGAACGTCCGGATGGCCTCGGGCCGGACGCCGCGGCGGCGCTGCGCGGCGAGCGTCGGCATCCGCGGATCGTCCCACCCACGTACATGGCCTTCCTCGACGAGCCGCCGGAGCTTCCGCTTGCTCATCACCGTGTAGTCCAGGTTGAATCGGGCGAACTCGTACTGGTGGTTGCGCGGCTCGGGGATGCCGATGGCGTCGAGGTACCAGTTGTAGAGCGGGCGGTTGACGTCGAACTCGAGCGTGCAGATGGAGTGCGTGACGCCTTCGACGGCGTCGCCCTGCCCATGGGCCCAGTCGTAAAGGGGGTAGATGCTCCACGCGTCGCCGCGCCGGTAGTGGTGGGCGTCGCGGCGGATGCGGTACATCAGCGGGTCGCGCAGCTTCATGTTCGGGTGCGCGAGGGGCCCGTGCTCCGTGTCGATTTTCGCGCGGAGGACGTGGCTGCCGTCGGGGTGCTCGCCGCGCCGCATCTCGTCGAGCAGGCGGAGGTTCTCTTCGACGGAGCGGTCGCGGAACGGGCTCGGCGTGCCGGGCTCGGTGACGGTGCCGCGGCCGGCGCGGATCTCGTCCTCACTCTGGCTGTCGACGTACGCGAGCCCCTTCTCGACGAGGTCGACGGCCCACTCGTAGAACTGCTCGAAGTAGTCCGACGCGAAGCAGACTTCGGCGGGCTCGAAGCCGAGCCAGCGGACGGCGTCCTCGAGCGCGGCGACGAACTCGGGCCGCTCGGTCTCCGGATTCGTGTCGTCGAAGCGGAGGTTCGTCTTGCCGCCGAACTCGCGTGCGAGGCCGAAGTTGAGGCAGATCGACTGCGCGTGGCCGAGGTGGGGATAGCCGTTGGGCTCGGGCGGGAAGCGCGTCACGACGCGGCCGCCGTACGTGCCGGCTTCGACGTCGGCGGCGATGATGTCCCGGAGGAAGTTGGAAGCGTGATGCTCGGAGGTCGGCTCCACAGGGCAGCGGGTTTGTCGGAAGAGGAACGGAGACGATACCCCAGCCGCCGTGATGCGAGTCGGGCGAGGGTGTGGAGAATCGCGGGAATCGTGCGGGATACGCGGATCGGGTACCCGGCGGGTGTAGGGGCGAACCTACGTGTTCGCCCTTGCGGCGATGATCACCACAGCCCGAGCGCCCGGCGCACGGCGACGACTTGGCCGAGATGGTGCGCGTTGTGGTCGGCGACGAGGAGGGCCTGCCGCAAGATCGTGTATCCCGGCGCGTGGTCGAGTTCGGTGAGGGGATCCGTGGCCTCGTCCTCCACGAGCGCGACGACGGCGTCGAGGTCGGCGAGGAAGGCGCGGCGCGCGGCCTCCCACGCGGCAGGCGTCGCGTCGGCGTCGGGCCAGTAGTCGTCGGGCCACGCGAGGGCTTCGTAGTCGGCGTCGAGCGCGAAGTCGAGGATGTCGCGCTGCGCGATGCGCAGGTGCTCGACGAGGTCCCACAGCGAGTGCGGGAAGCCGTCGGGGCGGTCATTGACCCGGGCGGCTGGGAGGTCGGCGAGGGCTGTGCGCGTGTCGACGTGGGCGTGACCGCCGCGCAGGACGGCGACGATTTCGGCGCGGAGACGGGCGTCGGGCGCGAGGCCGGATTCGGGGCGTGGCATAGGGTTCGGAGGCGGGCCGGAGGGGCAGCGTGTCTCGAAGCCCTAAGGTACCTTACCGCTCCTCCAGCCCGCGACGCCCGTGACCGACCCCGACCTCTTCGGCGACCGACTGCCCGACCTCGACGCCGAGCGTGTCCGCCTCCGCCATCCCCGTCCGACCGACGCCGACGCCGTCTTTGCCATTTTCGGCGACGAGCGGGCGATGCGCTACTGGAGCCACGAGGCGTTCGAGACGCCGACGCAGGCCGTCGAGTACCTCCGCTCGATCGACGAGGGGTTCGCCGAGCGGACGCTCTACCAGTGGGCCATCACCGAGCCCGGCGCCGACGAGCTGATCGGGACGGTGACGCTGACCGGGTATAGCGAGCGGAATCGGCGGATGGAGCTGGGCTACATGCTGAGCCCGTCGAAGTGGGGGCGGGGGCTCGCGGGCGAGGCCGTGCGCGCCGTCCTCCGGTTCGGGTTCGAGCGGATCGGGCTCCACCGCGTCGAGGCCGAACTCGACCCGCGCAACGCAGCGTCGGCGCGGCTGCTCGAACGGCTCGGGTTTCAGCGCGAGGGGCTGCTCCGCGAGCGGTGGTGGGTCTACGACGAGTGGTGCGACAGCGCGCTCTACGGCCTCCTCCGCGCGGATTTCGAAGGGCGACCGCGTGACGAGACGTAGATTCCAGCGCTGGCTCCTCTCTCGTCCTTTGCCGTTATTGCAATGAGTACCTCCACCGACCGCCCCGAGCGCACCACCTCCAGCGGCCTCGCCGTCGACCCCGTCTATGACCGCGACGACCTCCCGGCCGATCTCGCGGAGCGACTCGGCGAGCCCGGCGAATACCCCTTCACGCGCGGCGTCTACCCCCGGATGTACCGCGACCGGCTCTGGACCATGCGCCAGTACGCCGGCTTCTCGACCGCCGAGGAGTCGAACGCCCGCTATCACTACCTCCTCGGGCAGGGCGCCCGCGGGCTCAGCGTAGCCTTCGACCTCCCGACGCAGATCGGCTACGACTCCGACGACGCCATGGCCGAGGGCGAGGTCGGCAAGGTCGGCGTGGCGATCGACTCGCTCGACGACATGGAGCGGCTCTTCGACGGCATTCCGCTCGCGAAGGTGACGACGAGCATGACGATCAATGCCACGGCGCCGATCCTCCTCGCGCTCTACGTCGCCGTAGCGAAGAAGCAGGGGGCCGACCTCGACCGGCTCGGCGGCACGATTCAGAACGACATCCTGAAGGAGTACGCCGCGCGCGGGACGTACATCTTCCCGCCGCGCCCGTCTATGCGGTTTATCACCGACACGTTCGCGTGGTGCGCGCGCGAGGTGCCGCGCTGGAATACGATCTCGATCTCGGGCTACCACATCCGCGAGGCCGGGAGCACGGCGGCCGAGGAGCTCGCGTTCACGCTCGCGAACGGCATCGCGTATGTCGAGGCGGCCCTCGCGGCGGGGCTCGACGTGGACGTGTTCGGGCAGCGGCTCTCGTTCTTCTTCAACGCCCACAACAACTTCTTCGAGGAGGTCGCCAAGTTCCGCGCGGCGCGGCGGCTGTGGGCGCGCATCATGCGCGAGCGCTTCGGCGCGACAGAACCGAAGGCGATGCAGTGCCGCTTCCACACGCAGACGGGGGGCTCGACGCTCGCGGCGCAGCAGCCGATGAACAACGTCGCGCGCGTGACGCTGCAGGCGCTCGCCGCCGTGCTCGGCGGGACACAGAGCCTCCACACGAACGGCTACGACGAAGCCCTCTCGCTGCCGACCGAGGAGGCCGCCGGGCTCGCCCTCCGCACGCAGCAGATCATCGCCCACGAAACCGGCGTCACCGACACCGTCGATCCGCTCGCGGGCTCGTTCTTCGTCGAGCGGCTCACGGCCGACCTCGAAGCTGAGGCCGAGCGGCTGATCGCGAAGGTCGACGAACTGGGCGGGGCGGTGGCCGCCATTGAGCAGGGGTTTTATCAGGATGAGATCGCGCAGTCGGCGTACGCAGCGCAGCTCGCGGTGGAGAGCGGGGAGCAGGTCATCGTCGGCGTCAACACGTTCGTCGAGGACGACGTGCGGGTGCCGGAACTGCTCCGCGTCGGCGACGAGATTCGTGCGCAGCAATCCGAGCGGCTCGCCGCGCTCCGTGCCCGCCGCGACGAGCAGGCGTGGTCCGCCGCCCTCGACCGCATCGAATCGGCCGCGCGCGGCGACGAGAACCTCGTCCCTCATGTCCTTCACGCCGTCGAGCAGTACGCCACCGTCGGCGAGATTTCGCACCGGCTCCGCACGGTGTGGGGCGAGTTCAGCGGGTGAACGAGGGGTTCTCTCTTGTTCCTTTGTAGCAAGTCGTTACCTTTCTATCCGTGTCACTTAGCGAGGTGTTATTATGAAGACTCTCCGCGATAGCCGTAATTCTTGGTTCTCGTTCATCGCTTTGTGCGGAGCCTCTCTCCTCGTCCTCGCGCCGCCGTCACTCGCCCAGTTTGCCGCTCCGCTCGTCTCCGCTGCGGGTGCAGGTGCTCTAGATGCGGAGGCGAAGTGGTCAGTCGTAGCGGACGCTGGGGTTGTCGCCTTCGTGGAGAACCGGGGGCAGTGGCCCGACCCTGTTCTATTCCGTGCACGCTTGGGCGGAGCCGACGTGTGGATCACGGAAGACGGCTTCGTCTACGATTTCTATAGCGTCGAGCAAACAGTGCCGGTACCTGGCCGAGGGCAGGGGGTGGGCGGCCGAGGGCCTGCCGAGACGGAGGCTACCCGTCGTGGTCACGTCGTAGCAATGCGCTTCGAGGGGGCGAACACCGACCAGGCTGAGGGAAGAAACCGCCGCGTCGCCTACCACAATTATTTCCTTGGCGACGACCCCTCGCGCTGGGTGAGCCGAGTCCCCCTCTACGATGAGGTGATTCTCGACGAACTCTACGATGGCGTAGACCTCCGACTCTACGCGGATGGCGACCTCTTGCGCTACGACCGACCTTATGCTGGAGCCGGGGGCCGACCTCTCGCAGGTACGAGTCCGGCTTGACGGAGCCGATGGAGTGAAGGTGACAGCGGAAGGTGCGCTACAGATGGGGACGTCGTTGGGGACGGTAGAGCAGCGGGGACTCTTGGCCTACCACGAGGGGCCCGGTGGGCAGCGCCAGAGGGTTGAGTGCACGTTCGTGGTAGGCGCTGACGGGACGGTGGAGTTTCACGCGGAGGCGGACCCGGGCCGAGCGCTCGTCGTGGACCCGCTGATCTGGGCGAGTTTCCTCGGCGGCACGAGTTACGACCGCGCGAATGCCGTAGCGATGAGCCCGGGGGGTGCCGTGACGGTAGTTGGGGCTACCATCTCGAGTTCTAGCTTTCCCATGACGGTGGGGGCTTATGACCCGAGCCCCAACGGCGACCTCGACGCGTTCATCGCCCAGTTGTCTGCGGACGGGACCACGCTCACCTACGCCACGTTCCTCGGCGGCTCGGACATCGAAGACGCCATCGACGTAGCAGTGGCAGCGGACGGGTCGACGACAGTAGCGGGGTGGACCCGGAGCACAGACTTTCCCACCACAACCGACGCGTTCGACACGAGTTACAACGGTGGCATGTTCGACGTGTTCGTTGCGCGGCTCGCGCCCGACGGCGATGCCCTGACCTACGCCACGTTCCTCGGCGGGTCGAGTGAGGATTACGGTGACGCCGTAGCATTAGGAGCGGACGGATCGGCAACCGTGGTGGGATCTACTCCCGGTTTCGGATTCCCTACCACCACCAGTGCCTACGATCCGAGCCACAACGGCATCTTCGACGCGTTCGTCACGCGACTCTCTCCTGACGGGAGTACGCTGGTTTACTCGACCTTCCTCGGCGGGCCGAGTGAGGAGCATGCCACATCCGTAGCGGTGGGGGTAGACGGGTCCGCAACGGTGGTCGGGAATGCGGCCGGTGCAGGCTTTCCCACGACCGCTGGTGCCTATGACCGCACCCACAACGGCGACCGCGACGTGTTCGTGACCCGGCTCTCTCCCGACGGCTCCGCCCTCGCCTTTTCGACGTTTCTCGGCGGGTTGAACCTCGATGTTGGCAATGCTGTGGCGGTGGGGGTAGATGGGGCCGCGACCGTAGTGGGGTGGACCCAGAGTGAGGACTTCCCGGCAACGTCTCGTGCCTTTGATACGAGCTACAACGGTGGGTTCTCAGACGCGTTCGTCACGCAGATCACGTCGGACGGGAGCGCCCTCGTCTATTCCACGTTTTTTGGCGGATTGAGTGAAGACCGTGGCTACAGTGTGGTGCTGGGAGTGGACGGGGCCCCGACGGTGGCGGGATACACGAGGAGTGCAAGCCTCCCTTCTACGGACGACGCCTCTGACCCGAGCTACAATGGGGGGCAAGACGCGTTTGTGGCGCGGCTTTCCCCCGATGGGAGCGCCCTTGCCCATTCTACCTTCCTGGGTGGAACGGACACCGATGAAGCGTTCGCCGTAGCGCTGGGTACCGAGGGAACGGTCGTAGTAATCGGGAGGACAGTGAGCGAGGGATTCCCTGCAACGACGGGCGCTTACGACACGAGTTTCAATGGCGGCCTCGACGTTTTCGTCGCACAACTTGAGATACTTGCGCCGACGGCGGCGGAGGGCGTTGCGGTGCCGGCGGTGCTTGCTCTCGGCGCAGCGTATCCGAACCCGCTCCGGGACTCAGCCACGTTCGTGTTAGAGGTGCCGGATGCGACAGCCGTACGGGTGGTGGTCTACGATGTGCTCGGCCGGACGGTGGCGGTACTCGCCGACACGCCGATGGAGGCAGGCCGCTACGAAGTGGCGCTCGAGGCCTCGTCGCTCGCGCCGGGGACCTACCTCGTGCGGATGACCGCCGGCTCCTCCGTGGCGACGCAGCGCGTGACGGTGGTGCGCTAGCTGACCTCTGATCGTCCGGCGGCGTCGCGTCGCGTGACGTGGCAACACCGGAATTCCATTTTTAAAACTTGAATAGCCCAACGACCATCACCGACCACAAGCACTACACAAACTCACAGGACTCCTCCACACGCTGAAGCCGTTCGCGGCGCCGTCGTTGGAGCGGCTCGGCGAACGGGCATTGGTAACGCGGGGCCCGGGGATGGGGGAACGCAGGACGCGATCATCTTCACGCTGTCGAGCAGTACGCCACCGTCGGCGAGATCTCCCACCGGCTCCGCGCAGTGTGGGGCGAATTCGGCGCCTAACCCGGAACTCCCATTCCCATGTCTGACTCCCTTTTCGACCGGATCGACCGGCACATCGCCGGATTCATGACCAAGTACGGCGTGGTCGCACTGCGGTGGACCGTCGGGATCGTGTTCATCTGGTTCGGCGCGCTGAAGCTGTTCCCCGGCATGAGCCCCGCCGAGGAGCTCGTCAAGAACACGGTCTACTTCGTCGACCCCGCGTGGTTTTTTCCATTTCTCGGCGTTTGGGAAATGGTGATTGGGCTGTTCCTCCTGATCCGGCCGCTCATCCGCGTCGCCATTTTTCTCCTCTTTCTCCAGATGCCGGGCACGTTCCTCCCGCTCGTTTTGCTGCCCGACGTGTGCTTCACCGACTTCCCGTTCGGGCTGACGCTGGAAGGGCAATACATCATCAAAAACCTCGTCATCATTTCGGCTGCGCTCGTGGTCGGCGGGACGGTGCGGGATAACCCCGGCACGGAGCGGAGGCTGTAGCGGTAGGAGCGTTGCTGCCATATGCCGGAACAGCTCTGTCATGCGGCGGTAGTAAAGTCTCTCACTCGACTGCCCGCTGCCATGCCTCCGTCCCTGCCGACCGATATCCGGTACGATCCGTCTGCCGTCCGGCAGGGCCTCCCGTACCGCAAGCTGAACCACCTCGTCGCCGCGCTCGGGCTGACGCTGGCCGAAGCTGCCGGGCTCCTCCTCATCAGCGAGCGCACGCTCGCCCGCCGCCACGCCGAAGGCCGGCTGACGCAGGCCGAGAGCGACCGGCTCGTCCGGCTCGAACGCCTCGTGAGCGACACCGTCGACGCTTTCGATGGGCACGAGACCGAGGCGCGGGAGTGGTTGACGACGCCGAAGGCGCTTCTCGGCGGCGAGACCCCATTGCGCCACGCCGATACCGAGCCGGGGTTGCAGGCCGTGCGGGAGATGCTCGCCGTGATCCAGCACAACGTCGCGGCCTGATGGCGATGCGCGAGGCGGTGCGGCTCACGCAGCGCCGCTACGAGGAGACGGCGTACTCTGGTGCGGGCGCGCTCCGTGTCGATGGCCGCTGGCACCGCGCCGGGCTCCCGCTCGTCTACGCCACCGAGTCGGCGGCCGTCGCCCTGCTCGAAGTGCTTGTCCACGTCGAGCGCCCACGCTTGCTGACGATGGACCTCGTCGTGGTCCCGTCACGGTTCGACGAGAGCCTGGTGCTCCGGGTCGAAGACGCATACGGCCCGCTGCCGGCCTCGTGGTGGCGCTTCCCGTGGCCGGCTCCGACCCAGGAGATCGGGCGGCGGTGGGTCGAGGAACAGCGCTCAGTAGTGCTCGACGTGCCGAGTGCCGTCGTCCGCTCGGCGCGCAACTACGTTCTCAACTCTGCCCACCCGAACTTCGGAGATGTCGAGATCGACGAGCCGAGCGCATTCGAGATCGACCCGCGCCTCGGCGCCTCGGGGTGAGCGTGCGCTAGCCGCTCGCACGCCACCGCTCGACGAGACCGAACGCGGCGATGCCGAAGGCGACGGAGACGTTGAGCGAGTGCTTGGCCCCATACTGCGGGATCTCGAGCGCGAGGTCGCACCGGTCGAGGATGGCCTGCTGCACGCCCTTGACTTCATTGCCGAGCACGAAGGCGAGCGGAAACTGGGCACGCGTGATCGCTCCGATGTCCGTGGGTGTGTCTGTCTGTTCGAGGGCCGCGAGCGTAACGCCGTCGGCGCGGAGTCGGTCGAGGAGCGCGAGCGGGTCGGGGGCGTGCGTCCACGGCACGGTGTGCTCGGCGCCGAGGGCCGTTTTGGCGACGCGGTGGTGGTCAGGGGGCGGCGTGTAGCCGGTGATGTACACGTGGCGGACGCCGGCGGCGTCGGCCGTGCGCAGGATCGAGCCGACGTTGTACGCCGAGCGAATGTTGTCGAGCACGACGTCGACGGGGTGGCGAGGGAGGGATTCCAGCGCGGCGGGGGAGGGGCGTTGGATTTCGTCGGCGGGGAGCTTTCGCACGGGCGGGGCGTGAAGGGGAGGCGGCATTGGGCGTTCGCATGATACCTTATCGCCCGTTGCCGCGTCTCCTCCCTGCCCGATCCTGCCCTTCCAACGATCCCATCGACCGATGCCTCATCTCCACCGTATCGCCGTGCTGTCCCTCGCGCTCGTCCTGCCGCTCGCCCTCGGGAGCTGCGCCACGCTTCAAGAGATCGCGAACCTTCGCAACGTCGACTTCGACATCGACCGCGTATCGAACGCGAACCTCGCCGGCGTCGACGTCCAGCGGCTCCAGTCGTACGACGACCTCGGTGGGCGCGACGTGGCTCGGCTCGCCGCTGCGATCGCGCGGGGCGAAGCGCCGCTCTCGTTTACGCTCCACGTCGGTGCGGAGAACCCGGCGAGCAACAGCGTCGCCGCCCGCCTCGTCCAGCTTGATTGGACGCTCTTCCTCGACGAGACGGAGACGATCAGCGGCATCTTCAACGACGAGCGCGTGATCGCGCCCGGCGCTAAGGTCGACATCCCGATCACGATGGAGCTCGACCTCGTGCGGTTCGTCGGGCGCAACATTCAGGACATCGTCGAACTCGCCGCCGCCGTGTCGGGGCAGGGAACGAAAGAGATCGCGCTCCGCGCTCGCCCGACGATCACCACGCCGATCGGGCCGATCACGTACCCGTCGGACATCACGATCGTGCGCCGGGACGTGGGGAACTAGCGGGCGCGCCGTGGCCGTCGTGGGGCGGGAGTGAACATGGCGTTAACGCTTGGAGCGGACAGGGAATCGCCTGTACCTTAGAAATTCTCTATCCGCCCCACATTCCCCCCTCCGTCTCCGCGTGATCGTAGCCATCGACGGCCCCGCCGGCTCGGGAAAGAGCACCACCGCCAAGCGCGTCGCCGACGCGATGGGATGGTTGTACCTCGACACCGGGGCGATGTACCGCACCGTCGGGCTCGCGTTCCTCGACAGCGATACGGCGTTCACCGAGGCTGACGCCGACGAGTTGCTCGGCAAGCTCGAGTTGGACCTGAAGATGGGGAAAGAGGGGCTCGTGGCGTACCTCAACGGCGAGGACGTGACGGAGCGCATTCGCACACCCGAGGCCAGCGAAGCCGCGAGCCGCGTCAGCACGTTCCCGGCCGTCCGCGTCCGCCTCGTCGAAGAGCAGCGCCGGATCGCCCGCGTCGAGATGCAGCAGGGCGGCGGCGTCGTGATGGAAGGCCGCGACATCGGCACCGTCGTCTTCCCCGAGGCCGAAGTGAAGGTGTACATGGTCGCCAACCCGGAGGAGCGCGCCGAGCGCCGCCACCGGGAACTGACGGCGAAGGGCGCGACCGTGTCCCTCAACGCCGTCTCCGACGAGATCGCGGAGCGCGACGCCCGCGACGCCACGCGCGAGGCCTCGCCGCTGCGGCAGGCCGCCGACGCCGTCACGCTCGACACAACCGGTCTCAGCATCGACGACCAAGTGCAGCGCGTCGTCGCGCTCATCAGAGAACGGAGCGCGGGTTCGCCCGTACAAGTGGGTCCGGCCGCGCCCGAGCGGCCAACCTCAACCAAATCATAAACTTCATAACGAAGCCTGCCCGGTCGCGCGCGCGAGACGCCGGCCCGGCGGGGAATCCCTCACCAAACCCCTGAATGGCCGCCTCTCGACGCTTACGGCGCGGTCATTACCCTTAACCCAACCCCATGGCTGAAGAGCTGGACACCAAGACGCAGAGCGAAGAACAGGTCAACGACGCCCCGAGCGACGACGGCCCCACGACGCTCGACCAGGCAGACCCCGCGGACGCCGCCCCGGCCGCCACCGCTTCCTCCGACGACGCCGCTGACGAAGAGGGCGCCGAGGGAGAATCCCTGATCGACAAAGCCCGCCACGCCGTCGAGCGCGTCGTCGACGCGGCGGAAGACGCCGTTGAGGACGCTGTCGAAGACGCGACGGAAGGCGCCAAGCGCCTCCTTGACGAAGCCGTCGACGCGGCGAAGAAGGCCACCTCCGGCGCAGCGCATGCCGTCGCCGAAGCCGCCGAGTCCGTCGCCGAGCGCATCACCGGCAGCGCCGAGACCGTCGATCCCGAAGCCCCTGTCGCCGTCGAGAGCCGCGACGAGCTGAGCTACACCGGTGGCTCCTACGGCTATACCGGCGAGATCCAGGGCAAGGTGATCTCCCTCGCTGAGCTCGAGCAGTACGAGAACCGCACGGACCCCGACGAGCCCGAGGACAAGGACGACGCGCTCATGGAGATGTACGAGCGCTCGATGACCGAAGTCACCGAGGGCGAGATCGTCATGGGCCGCATCGCGTCGATCGGCGAGAAAGAAATCGTCATCGACATCGGGTTCAAGTCCGACGGCATCGTCTCGAAGAACGAGTTCGACCTCGACCTCGAGATCGGGCAGGAAGTCGGCGTGTTCCTCGAGCGTCTCGAAGACCGCTACGGCCAGCTCGTCCTCTCCAAAACCAAGGCCGACGACCTCCGCCGCTGGCAGAAGATCGAAGAGGCCCACGAGACCGAGGGCATCATCGAGGGCACGATCATCCGCCGGATCAAGGGCGGCATGATCGTCGACCTCCTCGGCGCCGAGGCGTTCCTCCCCGGCTCGCAGATCGACGTCCGCCCCGTGCGGGACTTCGACGCGTACCTCGGGAAGACGATGGAGTACAAGGTCGTCAAGATCAACGCGGCGAACGGCAACGTCGTCGTCAGCCACAAGGCGCTCATCGAGAAGGACCTCGAGGCGCAGCGGACGAAGATCCTCGACTCGATGGAAGTCGGGCAGGTGCTCGAGGGCATCGTCAAGAACATCGTCGACTTCGGTGTCTTCATCGACCTCGGCGGCGTGGACGGCCTCCTCCACATCACCGACCTCTCGTGGGGCCGCGTCGGCCACCCGAGCGAAGTCGTCGAGCTCGACCAGAAGCTCAACGTCGTCGTGCTCAACTACGAGAAGGAGCGGCAGCGGATCTCGCTCGGCCTCAAGCAACTCCTCCCGCACCCGTGGGAGAACATCGAGGAGCGGTTCGCCGAGAACCAGACGGTCCAGGGCCGCGTGGTGTCCATCACGGACTACGGCGCGTTCGTCGAGCTCGAGAAGGGCATCGAGGGCCTCGTCCACATCTCCGAGATGAGCTACACCGAGCACATCAAGCACCCCACCCAGAAGGTGCAGCTCGGGCAGATCGTCGACGTGAAGGTGCTCAACATCGACACCGAGGACAAGAAGATCTCCCTCGGGATGAAGCAGCTCGAAGCCGACCCGTGGGAAGGCATCCTCGACCGCTTCTCCGTCGGCCAGACGGCGACGGGCATCGTCCGCAACATCACCTCGTTCGGCGCCTTCGTCGAGATCGAGGCGGGGATCGACGGGCTCGTGCACGTCTCGGACCTCTCGTGGACGAAGCGGATCAAGCACCCCTCCGAAGTGGTGAAGAAGGGGCAGGAGCTCGACATCCAGATCCTCGACATCGACGTGGCGCAGCGCCGCCTCTCGCTCGGTCACAAGCAGGTCCAGACCGACCCGTGGCAGCAGTACGCCACGGCGTACGAGGAGAACTCCGACACGACGGCCGTCGTCACCGAGGTCACGTCGGACGGGATCCGCGTCGAGATGCCGCTGGAGGCCCCGGGCTTCGTCCCGGCCAGCCACCTCGAGCGCCCCGGCGACCCGATGGACGCGTACCGCGAGGGCGAGACGCTCGAGCTCCGCGTCATCCGCCTCGACCGTTCCAGCCGCGACATCATCCTCTCGGAGACCGCCCGCCGCATGGCGGCCGAGCGCGCCGAGAAGAACCAGGAGCGCGCTGAGAAGTCGGCGGTGCAGCGGGAAGAGCGGAAGGCCGTGCAGCAGTTCCAAAGCGAAGCCCGTGGCCCGGCCACGATCGGCGAGCTCAGCGGCCTCGAAGCGCTGAAGGCGAAGATGGAAGCGCAGGAAGCGGCTTCCGAGCCCGAAGAGGCTGTCGAAGTCGGCCCGGAAGACGCGACAGCGAGCACGGACAAGGACATGATCGAGGGCGAGGCTGGTGCAGCGCCCGAGATGATGGACGAGCCCGCCGACGAAGCCGTCGCCGACGCCACTGGCTCCGACGACGAGGACGAAGACGGCGCCTCCGCCGAAATGGGCGAGGCTGACGCCACCGTCACCGGTGACGACGCCGAGTCCGTCGCTGAGGAGGCTGAGGAAGAAGAGAAAGAAGCCTAAACGGTTCATCCGTTCGGGTTCGGGGCGGCGATCCATCGCGGATCGCCGCCCTTTTTGCGTCGGAGCGAACCGGTGGGTGGGGGGGACGTATCAGCCGGCCTTTCTCTCCTCCCGCTCATCTCCCCTCTGCCGTGGACCTCACGTTCGCCGACCTCGACCTCAAGACCTTCGCTGACCTCGAAGGGCCGGAACGCGCCTTCCTCACGCTCTACCTCTCCAGCCCCGAGAGCGTGCGCGCCCTCGACCAGCAGTTCCGCTCGATCCGCTCTCTCCTCGGCGGCAACGCGACCGAGCTCGAACACTTCGAGCAGAACGTGAAGCTGCTCCAGCCCCTCCTTGATGGTTTGAGCTTCGACACGCCGTCCGTCGCCGTCTTCGTCTGCTGGGCCCTCGACGTGGCGAAGACGCTGCCGCTGACGGTCGCGGTCCCGGACAAAGTGTGGATGGGCTCGTCGCCGTACATCCGTCCGCTCGCCGAACTTCAAGACGAGTACGAAGACTTTGCCGTCGTCGTCGTGGACAACGCTGAAGCGAAGGTCTACTTCGTCCACGCTGCCGTCGTGGGGGACGGGGACCGGGTGAAGGGGGACGTCAAGAACGCCGTGAAGAAAGGCGGCTGGTCGCAGAAGCGCTACGCCCGTCGCCGCGAGAAAGAGCTGAGCCAGTACGCCGCCGAAGTCGCCGAGACGGTCCGCGATCTCTACGATGAGGAGGGGTTCGAGCGGCTCGTTCTCCTCGGATCACAAGAGGCGATGCAGGCCGTCGAAGAGCACCTCGCCACGCCGCTGCGGGACCGGCTGGTCGGCGAGCGGTCGGTCGATGTCGGGAATACCTCGGCTGTGTTGAAGGAGGCCTTCGCGGTCTATTTCGAGGGCGAGCGGGCGAGCGAGCAGGCGCTGTGGGACCGGGTCCGCGAGGGCTACCTCACCGGCGGCCTCGCCGTCGTCGGCGCGCAGAAGGTGTTGAGCGCGGCGCAGCAGGCCCGCGTCGAAGTCGCGCTCATCGACCGCGAGGCGAAGCTGAAGGGGACGAAGTGCCGGGACTGCGAGCACCTCGTATACGGCACGCCCGATACGTGCCAGCGCTGCGGCAGCAGCGACGTCTTCGTCGTCGATTACGTCAACGAACTCATAGAGACGCTCGCGCGCACCGGGGCCGAAGCCGACTTCGTGGACCCCTTCGACGGGCTGACCGAGGTCGGCGGGGTGGCGGCGCTGCTGCGGTATTGAGCGATATCGGTGCGGACCCCGCTCGCCACGCCCCCGACCGGAAGGGGCGAAACAGGCGAGGGGAGGGGAGACAGGTAAGGGGTTAGGCTGAACCCCTTGCGGGCGAGGTGGTAAGACGTGGAAGCGCAGGCGCTTGGAGCCCGCGCTCCTGCCCTTTCCCTCGCCTCCCTCCCGTCATGGCCGCCACCACGCACCGCCTCATCGAATGGACCGACACGTACCGTGACGTCACGGTCGACCTCATCCGCATCTACCTCGGCATCGGGCTCTTCGTGCGCGGGTGGCTCTTCATCACGGACGCATCGGTGCTCGTGGGGCTGTTGGCCGGGGCGGGCGAGTCGTCGTTCGCGTCGGCCGCGCTCGTCCATTACGTCGCGCTCGTCCATCTCGGAGGCGGGCTCCTCCTCGCCTTCGGTCTGCTGACGCGGGTGGCCGCCCTCGTGCAAATCCCGGTCCTCGTCGGCGCCGTATTCTTCGTCCACCTCAACGACGGTCTGCTCGCAGCGGGGCAGTCGCTGGAGTTCTCCGCACTCGTGCTGTTCCTCCTCGTCGTGCTGTTCTTCCACGGTTCGGGACGGCTCTCCCTGGATTACTACCTCTTCGAACGGGAGGAGTCGCAGGCCGTCCGCGAAGCGCAACTCGTCCTCTTCGCACCGCCTTCCGGTAGCGTCGCAGCGCGGCGCGCCGTCGTCGGGTCGAGGACTGAAGAGGCAGTCGTGCAGCCCGTCCCTCATTACGGATCGACGGCGGCCCAAGCCTCGGCGTGCACGTGCTCGCCCCCACACGACCGCGCCCACCAGCGTGTCCAGGTCGAGCGGCGCTACGGTATGCGCGCCCTCCGTTTCCTCACCGGCACGACAGGCACGCCGAAGGAAATCGTGTTCCGCTGTCGCGAATGCGGCAACGTCGTCGAAGTCAGCACCGACGAGACGGACATCGCGCAGTACACCTATCGGTAGCCGTCCCGCAGCGAGATAAAAAAAGAGGCCCCGCCGGGATAACCCGGCGGGGCCTCGTGCTGCGCTACGAACGGGTCCGCTTTAGCGGATGACCGTGACCCGCTGCGTCAGCTGCGTGCCACCCGCCTCGAGGCGGTAGAAGTACATCCCGCTCGGGAGCGACGAGGCGTCGAAGCGAACGGTCTGCTCGCCCGCCTGCCGCACGCCGTCGACGAGCGTCGCGACGCGGCGGCCGAGGACGTCGTAGACCGTGAGCGTAACGTCCTGCGCACTCGGCAGCGTGAAGCCGATCGTCGTCGCCGAAGCGAACGGGTTCGGGTATGCGGACTCGAGGACGAACGTGCCGTCCGGCGTGCTCGCCTCCACATCGACACCGCCGCCCTGGGCGACGCGCGCGTTCGCGATGAGGCCGTCGAGGTCCTCGCCGCCGACGAAGGCGAAGCGGACCGTTTCCGTATCCCCAGCCGCGATGTCGTAGGGGCCGACGCCGATCACGGTGCGGCGGTCCCCCACCAACTGCGGGATGGGGAAGAACGTCGTCATGCTGTTGTAGACATCCTCGTCCGTCGGGTTCGCACCTCCGCCCGCGTCGAGGTTGTAGCCGGAGACGTTGTCGTCGAGCGCGGTGACGCCGTAGTAGTTCGAGTCCCCACCGAATTCGTCGTCGAAGACGTATAGCGTGCTCGTCTCCTCGTCGTAATCGCCGAGGTTGGCGATCGCCGAGCCGGCGTCCCAGTCGGCGAAGATGCCGACGTAGAGATCCTCGAGGTCGCCCTCGGTGGTGTTCTCGACGTCGAACTCGATGATGACGAAGCCGTCGCGGCCGGCCTCCGTGCTGGAATACGAGAACTGCTCGATCTCCAGACCGATGGGGAGGGGGGCGCCGCTGTCATCGTACGACGTCTCGAACGCCTGGTCGAAGTCCTCCGGCGGATCGGCGACGAAGAGGGGCGACGTGGTCACCCAGTCGCCGGACTCGTACGCCGTGCCCGAGACCTGGTCTGGGCTCTGGCCCACGAGGAAGGTCGCGGCGAAGAGGCCGCCGTTGCCGCTGGCGTTCACGCCGTCGAAGACGAAGCCCTGGCCGGCGAACGGAGCGGGGCTGACCGTGCCGAGGTTGCCGTCGTCATAGACCTCGAACTGAACGAGGCCCGTGTCGTGGATGGCCTCGTCGACCGGCGGCGGGCCGGCCTCGATGTCCGACTCCTCAATGGCGAGGAGCTGGTAGCCCTCATCTTCGGGAGCGGTCGCGTCGAACTGCCCGACGACGCCGGTGAAGATGAACTGGTCGGCGGGGATGTCCGTGCCGTCGATGTCCGAATCGGCCGCGTTCGGCACGCGGAGGATGTTGTTGTCGGAGAGCGGCGTCGTCGAGTCACTCACGTCGTAGGACGTAGCAGCGGCGAAGGTGCCGGTGGCGTCCGTCGACAGGCCGGCGACCATGACGAGCTCCGACTCGTACTCTTCCCCGTTGTTGATGAGCTCGTCGAGCGTGATGTCCTGCGGGTCCGGGGCATCGCCCTGGCCGAGGATTTCGTAGCTCGCGAGGTCGGCCTCGTTAATCTGGAGGAGGCCGCGGAACTCGGAGAGGGTCCCGGTGATCAGCAGCTCGGTGCCTTCCGTGATCGTGCCGGCGGCGACGTCGTCGAAGAAGGCGCCGGAGGGCTGACGGATGGCGAGGCCGGCCGTCTCGTCCTGGATGTAGGCGAAGGCGCCCTTGGCCCGCGTGACGATGCCTTCGATCGTGACGGTTTCGCCGACGCCCGCCGCGCGGGCTTCAGCGATGGAGATGGCGCCGGTCGAGGGGGTAAGGGAGACGTCGTCGATGAAGAAGTTGATGAAGTCGGGGTCCGGCGCCGACCCGTCGTTCTCCTGCAGCAGCGAGAGGGTGTACACCCCGTCGGCCGCCACCGTCACCGGGAGCTCGAGGAGGCCGTAGTCCCCGTCGTAG